>NZ_JAUBUB010000013.1:0-82114 GCF_036705265.1 Microcoleus sp. B4-C2 | reverse complement strand
CGAGCGCGAGCGGACTCGAGCCGCTCGCGCTCGACTATTATAATTTACTTGGGGACAATTAATCCACCCTGCTAGCCAAGGGCGGGCACGGGGAGTAGGGGTCGCACCGCCCCTACTAAGGGGGAGTAGGGGGTGGACAAGATTCTTCTCAAAGTCAACCCCTACTCCCCAACAATCAAGGGGATTTAGGGGGATCGAGATATGTGCAACTTCACATTAAATTGGTATTAGGACCGGAATTATTCTTATCTCTATTCTCTTCATCGGCGTGAATCAGCGTCACTCCTTTGTCCGGGGCGGTTAATACATTCTCTTTTTTTAACCGCAGATGAGGGCAGATAAACACAGATTAACGCAGATGAATTAGATCGAGTCCGGTTGCACCGTCCGTGATTGTTGACGGTTGACTGGATTTTACCCCCGACGATGCTAGCCGATTTGATATGATACGATTCTAGAGCTATACCTGCAGCTTTAACCTAATAGCGATGGCAGAATTTATTGTGGGAACTTTTTATTGTTTTACTGTTAGATAAGTTTGCTTTGTTAGCTGGGAATTTAGCGAGAGTGCTAGAGTTTTTGCTGCGGCAGAACATCAATGTTTTGTGAAAAATTGGTCTTAATTTTATTGATTTTTTTCCCCGCACGCCATCAACCAAAAACTCATCATCGATCGATCGCCCGCAGCGACAAACTCATCCCGCGAAACCAGATAGCTGGCTATTTCCGACTCTGAAATCAGCCCTTGTTTGACCATTTGCAAAATGGGCCCGGAGTCAAGCAAAGGTTGAAACGCCTTAATTCCGATGATATCGCTGTGGCTAACAACCGCTTCTAAATCAACGCTAACAAACCCAGCTTCTTTGAGAATGCGGCACAGATTTCGCCCGACGCATAAATCGCCGCCCCGCGACGCCATCACCTGCTTGAATTTCTCGCGGACAATCTCGACTGACAACGGTGGATTTGTCAGCCAAAACAGATCCGCGTCGCTATCGATAATCACCAGTTTTCCCCCAGGCTTCAAGATGCGGAATATTTCTCTAGCTGCTGCGACGGGATCGGGAAGGTGAACGAACAGCAAACGGGCGATCGCAAAATCGAAAGTGTTAGCCACCAAACCAGTATCCGCAACCGATGCTTGGATGCGATTTACTCGATCGCCCCCTTTGTCCTGCAAATATGCTACTGCTTTTTCGTGCAGTACCGGGTCAATTTCTACCGCTGTTACCGAACTGTTTGGCAGCAATTCTAACAGTTTTTCGGTGAAAAATCCAGGCCCGCTACCCGCTTCCAAAACTTTCATCCCGTCGGCTAAACCGAACCACTTTAAAGTGCGCGCTTCCTTTTCCCAACTGAGGAGAACTTGAGCTTTTAACCGTTGAATTTCTGCGTCAAGTTCCAGATTGTACGTGTTTGCTTGATACGAACCTTCTGCTGGCATGAAATTATCCTTATTCTTACTAGGATACCAGGATTATAATAGAAATATAATCAAATCTCCGATCGAGTTATCTGTGCGTAAGATCGTTTCCGGTGGCATGGGAATGATTTAACCACAGAGGACGCAGAGAACGCAGAGTTCGAGAAGAGAGAGATGAATACAGGACGAGGAAGTGCGGATTTTGCAACACAATCATCAGAATTGCGCTTTAGCGCAATTCTCGTTGCCGACATCCACAACTACATTTGGCGGACAGATGCAGGACGGAAACCCGGTAATTCCTCTATTGTAAGAAGATGACGGATTACCTAAACTAAAGATGCTGATTTTCCCGCATCCCTTACTATTTTTATTTTATGCACTATGCCCAAAACTCTAGCTCAATCTGAAAAACGAACCTTTTTAGTTGTGGATGACCATGCGATGGTGTTAGGTGGCACGCTTAACATTCTGAAGCAAGAATATCCAGAGGCAGACATTCTGACGGCTTCGACGGCTCAGGCAGCCCTTGAGCAAATAGCGCAGAGAACCCCGGATTTGGTGATTGTGGATCTGGTGATGCCAGAGACGATCGGCGAAACGGCGCAAGCGAATTCAGGGCTTCAACTTCTCAAAACGTTGATGGATAAGTATCCGAGTCTGAATATTGTGGTGCAGAGTGCCCATGTTCGGACTTTAGTTTGGCTGAAACCGTCGATCGACAATCACATGGGCGGCTTCACAGTTGTCGATAAGAGCCACCCGATCAAAGACTTGCTAGCAATGGTTGATTGGGCGCTGCACGAGCGGATTTATACACCCAGAGAGATCCGCAACGGGCTGCAACTCAAACCGGCCTGGATGCAGGTGTTGCAATTTGCTTTTCACGAGAGCTTGCAGGATACTGCGATCGCCAAACGGATGAATGTTTCTGAACGCACTGTGCAGTGTTACTGGAGTAAGATTCGAGATGTGCTAGATGTGCATACCGAAAATGACAAAAATCTGCGGATTCAAACGGAAGTGCGAGCTAGGGAACAAGGATTGATTGATTAGGCCTCGACCGAATACCAAGTCCAGAACAGGCAAGATGCCTGTTCCACAAGAATTATTGGAGATGTCTATTATTGAAGCCCGATCGAGAACAAGCAGTGAAAGCAGATATCTCGACTTGGCGGCGCGGCTCGCTTCCAGGGTTGATGGTGATTGTCGCTGTGATGATGGCTAGATTGAGCGGTGCGCTTCAGTTTTGGGAGTTGGTTGCGTTCGATCGATTTCTGCGTTTGCGTCCTCCTGAGCCAATGGATGAACGGATTGTAATTGTCGGCATCACTGAGGAGGATATTCAACGCGCTAGAACTTATCCGATTCCCGATCGCGATATTGCCGATTTACTCAAACGCTTGCAGGCCTATCAACCGATCGCGATCGGGCTGGATATTGTCCGCGATATTCCGGTTGAACCGGGTAATGCTGAACTGACATCGGTGTTTCGCAGCAGCAAGAATACGATCGGAGTGGAGATTGCTTTGCCCGATCGCAGTGGCTTTACCGTCGCACCTCCGCCCGCACTACCACCCGAACAGGTTGGCTTTGCAGATTTCGTACTCGATGCGGATGGCTACCAGCGCCGCAGTTTATTGGGCACTGGTAGCCATCAGCAGGAATACCGTTTTTCCTTCGCAATCCGGCTGGCAGAACTCTATTTAGCAACCCGAGGAATTAAGCTAGGTAATGGAATTCGCGATCGGGAGGCGAAGCGCTTTGGCAGCATTGAATTGACCAGAGTGCAGTCAAACTCTGGCGGATATGTGGGGGCGGATGCTGGCGGCAACCAGATTTTACTGAATGTTCGCAGCGGGACAATGCCATTTCGCGTGCTTTCCCTGGAGCAAATCAAGGCAGGACAAGTAGAGCCGAACTGGATTCGAGGCAAAATTGTGCTGATTGGGATGATGTCTTTTAGCGCGAAGGATCTGGCAAGTTCAGGTGCGATCGCAGGCATCAATCCCGGACGGATTTACGGAGTCGAAATGCAGGCCCACGAAACCAGCCAGATGATTAGCGCGGTGCTCGATCGGCGACCGTTGCTTCAGGTTTGGGGGGAGGGCTGGGAAACGCTCTGGATTGCGGTCTGGGGACTCTTGGGGATGAGTTTGGGACGATTTCTGCGATCGCCCTGGAAAATTGTGATCGGGCTCTTAATCGCTAGTATTACCCCGATCGCGCTCTGTTACTGGTTCATTCTTTTGGGATGGTGGGTGCCAATCGTACCTGTATTGCTCGTACTCGTGTTGAATGGGGTTGGGTTGACGGCAGCGTTATTTTATCGCCACGAACAGGAACTCCGACTGCGCTTGGAGGAACGTCAATTTGCGATCGAACAAACTTTTAATGCGATTCATAGCGGGCCTTTACAAACATTAGTGGTGATTTTGAGAACAGTTGGGGAGCAAGATCCACCGCCGCCGTTTCTACCGGAGTTGCAACGCCTGAATCAAGAATTACGGGCAGTTTACGGCTCAGTGCAGCGAGATGCGATCGCAGATGAACCGCATTTGCGAATGGGAAGTGCGATCGAATTAGCCCTGCAGGCTCCATTGCATGAATTGCTCTACAAAGTCTATTGCAACACGCTCGAACAAGAACTGCCTTATCTCAAAACGCTCAAATTCAAAATTGTGCAGTTCGATCCTTTGAACACCTCACATCTGCGGTTGGAACACAAGCGAGCACTCTGCCGCTTTCTGGAAGAAGCGCTCTGCAATGTGGGGAAACACGCGATCGAAGCCACTCGCTTGACCGTAATTTGCACTCAGGAGGGCGATCGGCAGGTGATTCGGGTGGCGGATAATGGTAGGGGGAAACCGTCTCAGTCAGAAACGCTTAGCTTGGCCCAAATGGATCGAGACAGGGAGATAACCGAAGATCCAAACCCTAAACTTCAACCTTCAGGATTAGGAACCCAGCTTGCAAAGAACTTAGCCAAACAGTTAGGCGGAGCATTTCGGCGCTACCCGAATCAACCGAAGGGGACAGTGTGCGAGTTAACTTGGTCAGCGAAACGGCGGTGGTTCTGGTAATTGGTTGGGTTCACGCTTGTCAAATCGTTTATGAACGGGCTCTGGGGCCCGTTCCACAAGAAATTCACTCTTTGTGGAACGGGCTCTGGGGCCCGTTCTTGAGAATGGTTCAAGAGCTCAGATATAACGATCGACAACAGGGCAACTCTGGATACGGCAATGCCCAAAGCGTTTCAACTTAAGCTGTCAGTCCACCCAGTCCTCCCGCCCACCCGGCAGTCCTAAGCGGGAATGAATTCCCTGTCTCATAGCGAAAGTCCTCTTAAAGAGGACTGAAGAACTCATTAGTTGTCTTTGAGAGGACTGAAGAACTCATTAGTCGTCTGAAGACGACTTTCGCTTTGAGGCAGGGGTTTAAACCCCTGTCGGACTGCTGTGAGTCCACCGAGCCCTTCCGTCCGCCCGTCAGTCCTAAGCGGGAATGAATTCCCTGTCTCATAGCGAAAGTCCTCTCAAAGAGGACTGAAGAACTCATTAGTCGTCTTCAGACGACTTTCGCTTTGAGGCAGGGGTTTAAACCCCTGCCGGACTGCCGGACTAAGGGTTTGCCCTTAAGCTGACACCAATATCTTTGCACCTTCCCGCAAAGGACGCTTGCGGGTAGTCCTCTATTGTGTTTGTGTATTGATGATTACTGTAGAAATAGTTACAGAGGGGATTGCGATGATGACTCACGAGTTGAAGCGTCGAACCGTTTACTCTGCGGGCCTTGCGAGTTTAATGCTGAGTGTTTCGTTCTGGATCGCTCCTGTAGCGCTGGCACAATACACTCCTCCTGAAAACCCTTCTAAACCGAAAGAAACGGGCACGAATACCACTCGCGGGGGCAGTTGCGAAGCTAATTCATCGGCGAGATTGACTGCCTTAGTGCCGTTTAGCCATGTGGGACAGACGATTTCTGGGCATCCGACTTTTACCTGGTTTGTACCCGATCGCACTCCTCGTCCGCTGCAATTCCGGCTCTTTACTCGCACGGGACAAGCACTCTACAGAACCGAGATGCAGAGTCAGCCAGGAATCATGTCGGTTGCTTTGCCCTCAAATCTGCCCCAACTGTCGATCGGGCAATCCTATCAGTGGCAAGTGGTGTTGGTGTGCGATCGGAATGTTCCTTCGAGAAATGTGGTGGCGGCGGCAGAAATCCAAGTCGTTGCGCCTGCTGCATCGTTGCAGACTCAACTTGCAGGCGCGCAAACTCCCCAACAGCGGATTGACCTTTATGCGGAGTCTGGGCTGTGGTATGACGCGATCGCCGAAGCGCGCAAAGCCTCTGAGACTTCTCAAAACCAAGCGGCTGTGCTGGAATTGCTAGATTCTCTTGCTAGTTCGGAAGCCGAACCTTTGAAAGATTGGAGCGATCGATTGAAGCAAATTAGGGCGATCAAACAACAGCGCCAAGGACAGCGCTAACTTTCGCAATCCAAAGACTAAATCCTATGAAATCTTTCTCGCTAAAACTGCTTAAATCCAGCGATCGTAAAGTGCGATCGGGCTTCCTTTTTCCCCTCGCCTTTTGCTTTTTGTCTGTTGCCTTTTATATTCCTCAGCATTCTCAACTCCCGGTTGTTGCTCAGGCGATCGAGGTTAGTGAAGCAGAGGGCGATCGGCTTGTGGAGCAAGGAATTCAACAGCTTGAGACTAGCCAATTCCCAGCAGCGTTGAATTCGTTCCAGCAGGCACTGCAAATTTATCGCGCCATCAAAAACCGCTACGGGGAAAGTGCAGCACTGGGCAATTTGGGAGTCGCTTACCGCTTTCTGGGCAACAATGCCAAAGCCATCGAGTATATGGAGCAGAATTTAGCGATCTCCCGCGAACTTAAAGACCGTCTTGGGGAAGCGAATGCACTGGGCAATTTGGGACTCGCTTACCACTCTCTGAACAACTCGGCCAAAGCCATTGAGTATTCACAGCAGTGGTTAGCCATCGCTCGCGAAATTAAAGACCGCCAAAGGGAGGGTAATGCACTGCGTATTTTGGGAACCTCTTACCACTATCTGGGCGACTATGCCAAAGCCATTGAGTATTTGCAGCAGTGGTTAGCCATCGCCCGTGAAATTAAACACCGCTACGGGGAAGGTAGGGCACTGGGCAATTTGGGAGCAGCTTACCTCTCTCTGGGCAACTATGGCAAAGCCATTGAGTATACACAGCAGACTTTAGCTATCGCCCGCTCCATTAAAGACCGCTACGGGGAAGGTTCAGCACTGGGCAATTTGGGAGTTGCTTACCGCTTTCTGGGCAACTATGCTAAAGCAATTGAGTATTCACAGCAACATTTAGCTATCGCCCGCTCCATTAAAGACCGCCAAGGGGAAGGTGCTGCACTGAGGAATTTGGGAATCGCTTACAGCTCTCTGGGCAACTATCCCCAAGCCATTGAGTATGCACAGCAACATTTAGCTATCGCCCGCTCCATTAAAGACCGCCAAGGGGAAGGTGCTGCACTGGGCAATTTGGGAGCCGCTTACCTCTCTCTGGGCAACTATGTCACAGCCATCGAGTATATGGAGCAGAGTTTAGCCATCGCCCGCTCCATTAAAGACCGCCGAGGGGAAGGTGCAGCAATGGGCAATTTGGGAATCGCTTACCGCTCTCTGGGCAACTATGCCCAAGCCCTCAAGTATGCACAGCAGTGCTTAGCCATCGCCCGCGAAACTAAAGACCGCCTTGGAGAGGGTAGGGCACTGGGCAATTTAGGATTTGCTTACCGCTCTCTGGGCAACTATCCCCAAGCCATTGAGTATACACGGCAGCGCTTAGCCATCGCCCGCTCCATTAAAGACCGCCTTGGAGAAGGTACGGCGCTCGACAACCTTGGAGCGACGTTCTTAAAAGCTGGCAACCCAACAGAAGCTGAAAAAATGCTCGTCAATGCCATTCAAGTTTGGGAATCGATGCGTCAAATGCTAGGCTCCAACGATGCGAATAAAGTCTCCATCTTTGAAGGACAAGCTAGCACTTATAGGATGTTAGAAAAAGTCCGGGTGGCTCAGAATAACCCGATCGCCGCTTTAGAAATTGCCGAACGGGGACGTGCCCGTGCCTTTGTCGATCTACTGACACAACGCTTATCAACTGGTGATGCCAATTCGGTCATCGCCACTGCTCCCAACGGCGAGCAAATCCGCCAAATCGCCAAAGCACAGAACGCCACTTTGGTTCAGTATTCCATCATCTACGACACCTTCCAGATTGAGGGCAAACAACTAGGGCGTGAATCCGCGATTTACATTTGGGTAATTCAACCTACGGGTGAAATTACCTTCCGCGAGGTAGACCTTCAACCCCTTTGGCAAAAACACAACGCCTCTCTAGCCAGCTTAATCGTTGGCAATCAAGAATTTCTCGCTGTCCGCAGTCGCAGCAGCACTGGTTTTGCCCAACCCCAACCCAACTTACCGACACTGCATCAACTGCTAATCGATCCCATTGCCAGCCTGCTACCCAAAGATCCTAATGCCCACGTCATTTTCATTCCTCAAGGTTCCCTGTTCCAGGTGCCCTTCCCCGCCCTGCAAGACTCTGGCGGCACTTACTTAATCGAAAAACACACGATTCTCACCGCCCCTTCGATTCAAGTATTGGATTTGACTCGACAACAACGACAGAAGTTAGCGCAGAAGCCAGCTAACAGCAGCAGGGCTCTAGTCTTGGGCAATCCCACCATGCCAAGCGTGTCTTTCTCTCCGGGAGAACCGAAACAGCAATTGTCTCCTCTACCTGGGGCCGAAGCTGAAGCGATCGCGATCGCGCCTCTGCTCAACACCCAAGCCATCACAGGTGCACAAGGGACAAAAGCCCAGATCGTCCAAAAAATGCCCCAAGCATCGATCATTCACTTAGCAACGCATGGATTGCTCGATGATGTGCGCGGATTGGGAAGTGCGATCGCTATGGCTCCTTCTGGTAGCGATGACGGCTTATTGACCGCAGAAGAGATTTTCGATATGAAACTGCAAGCAAGCTTAGTCGTTTTGAGTGCCTGCAACACTGGAGAAGGCAGAATTACCGGGGATGGAGTAATTGGTTTGTCGCGCGCTTTGATTTCGGCAGGAGTGCCGAGTGTGATTGTTTCTTTATGGGCGGTTCCCGATGCGCCGACATCGGAATTGATGCAGTCGTTTTATCAAAATTTGCAAAATAATCCCGACAAAGCACAGGCATTGCGGCAAGCAATGTTAACTACGATGAAAACTCATCCCCAGCCGCGAGATTGGGCGGCATTTACTTTGATTGGGGAGGCAGAGTAAGTTTTTATTAATAATGGATTGGATATCGATATTTTTATCGCGATCGGGGACTGCTGTTTAACTATTAAATCCCGATCCCCCCTAGCCCCCCTTAAGAAGGGGGGGACAAGAAGTTGTCAAAGTTCCCCGACCTAAGAAGGGGGAACAAGAACATTCAAAGTCAACCCCTACTCCCCTTCTTAAGGGGTATTTAGGGGGGTCTAGACTTCGCCTAAAAGCGACATTTATATCTCTAGGACTTACGCATGGGGCCCAGAAACCGGGTTTTTTCGAGAAGACGCGTTGTGACCCGCAGATTCGGTAAAAAACCCGGTTTCTTTGGTCTGAGTGCGTAAATCCTGTCTGAAAGATGACTGATGACTTATATTCTTCAGTCCTCTTTTAGAGGACTTGCGCTATGAGACAGGGAATTAATTCCCTGGCGGACTATGGAATGTATCTTTGTTCGCGATCGCGCTTTAATCTCAAAACTGATGGAAGTGAACCATCTACTCTACATATTCACATACTTTGCACTTTCCCGCAATCTATTTTGCACCTCATACTTAATCAAGTCTGTGGGTAGAACGAATGATTTTCCCATCTGGGTTGCTTAAGATTTAAGTCAACTGTCAACTGTCAACTTACTGCGTAACTTTATGAATGCAGAATCAGCTACAAACATTCTAGATAACCTGGTACAGGAAAAGAGAGGCGAACCATTGAACGGCTTACAGCGAGCAATTATTCAAGGAGTGTTAGATGGTTTGACATACCAAGAAATCAAGAATAATTATGCGATCGCGCGGAACTATGAAATATGCTACTTAGCGCGATACGTTGCTTATCATTTGTGGAAATTGCTGACAGAGGTATTGAAAGATGCAGGAATTATCGACCCGGACGAAAGAGTCCGCAACAAAAATTTGTGGGAGTCCGCGATCAGAGTGGCACAGCAAAGCGTGCAGTCGGAATCTGTACAAAAAAGTCAACCCCCCGTACCGCCAGATCCGATGCTGGACAGCAAACTGCGAATGTGTTACCGAATTACCGAACATTTGGTAAGTACCGAGTTTAGCGATACTTATCTTGCGGAAGATGAAGATATGCCCGATCGCATACCGGAACTGTTAGCTCGCTTTCAGGAAGATCGATCTTTCTATTTGATAGTGGAATTCATTTATATCTGAAAGAGGACTAATGAGTTATCTTCTTCAGTCCTCTTTGAGAGGACTTGCGCTATGAGACAGGGAATTAATTCCCGCTAAGGACTGTGGAATGAATCTTTATTCGCGATCGCGCTTCAATCTCAAAACCGATGGAAGTGAACCATCTACTCTACATATTCACATACTTTGCACTTTCCCGCAATCTATTTTGCACTCATACTTAATCAAGTCTGTGGGTAGAACGAATGATTTTCCCATCTGGGCGGCTTAAGATTTAACTCAAGAATGAATCAAAATATCGGGGTTTTAAAATTATGTTAGACATCACCACAACCAATCCTAACGATCGCCTTTATTTCAATCAACAGCCAAAGGAGCTCGCTCCATCAACATTTCCGGCTAACAGCGACTTGCTCAACTCAGCGATCGATCCATTGAATATTCCTGGTTATAGCGCTGAATCTAGCTTGACTAATCCCACAGCATCCAGCTTCGACCAACAGACACAGATAGCAGATTTTATTGCAGCTAATGCAGGCGCTGGCTTCAGTTTCCCTGCGAGCGATCGAGTTACTGGCGATGTCGCCGATGCTCAACTCAAACCGCAGTCAGAATCGGCGCTAGCAAACGCAGATCCGCTAACAGGAATGATTTCTGCTTCCCAGTTAAATTTCGCCGATCCAGGTAACACTCTTTCGACAGCTCGTAATGTTGTTGGCGTTCAGAATGGTAGCATCAGTTTAACTGATTTTGTGGGCCTAGGCGATCGGGACGATTTCTACCGATTCGAGCTCAACACTAGGAGCAATTTTAGCCTGCGTCTAGACGGTTTGAGAGCGGATGCTGATGTACGGTTAATTCAAGATAGAAACGGCAACGGTAGAGTTGATTTAGGGGAAATTATTGACTACTCTCTTGAGAGTGGCACTGTCCCCGATGTCATTAATGTATCCAATCTGGAGGCAGGGACATACTATGTCCAAGTTTATAGCTTCTTAAGCAACTCTACTAATTACAACCTGAATCTTTCTGCCACCTCTATTCCTGAACTAAATATTCCCACACCTAGCGGCCCTTTTAATAGTAATTACGGCTACGGTTTGGTGAATGCAAATGCAGCAGTTTCCAGCACCTTGAACAGTTCAAATCCTTTCCCTGCTCTCCCCAATTTGGGCGGGAATAATTGGGCGCTAGATGTCATAAATGCACCGGAAGTTTGGAATCAGAACATTACAGGAAATGGGATTGTTGTAGCTGTCGTGGATAGTGGTGTTGACTACACCCATCCTGACTTGGATGACAATATTTGGCGGAACCCTGGTGAAATTGCTGGAAATGGCATTGATGACGATGGCAACGGATATATTGATGATATTCGGGGTTGGGATTTTGTGGCAAGCGACAACAACCCAATGGATATGAGTTTCAACGGTCACGGGACTCACATAGCAGGTGCGATCGCGGCGGAACGAAATGATTTTGGCATCACAGGAGTTGCGCCCAATGCTAAGATTATGCCTGTCAGAGTGTTGCCCGCCTTTGGTAGCGGATCGGTGAATAATATTGCTGCTGGAATCCGCTATGCTGCTGATAATGGAGCCAATGTAATTAATCTCAGCTTGGGAAATGAGTTTGTCCCTTCCAACGTAGTAAATAACGCAATTCAGTATGCAAATAACAAAGGCTCTGTTGTGGTGATAGCAGCCGGAAATACGGGTGACATCCAACCAGCTTATCCAGCTCGTAATGCCGATAGCTTGGGAATTGCAGTGGGCAGCATTGATGTAAGAGGCCGCATGGCTGATAGCTCTAACCGGGCGGGTTCCAGACCTTTAGATTACTTAGTTGCTCCGGGAGTAGAGATAGTTTCTACTACTCCTGATGAGGATTATGAACTCAGAACTGGTACGTCTTTTGCAACGCCACAGGTAGCGGGTGTAGCGGCTTTAGTTTTGAGTGCCAATCCGACTTTAACTCCGGCTCAAGTTGAGCACATTTTGACGACAACAGCTAATAGAAATGGGTTAACAGGATAGCATTGCAAATCCTCACTTAAGTCCAGCGGACATTAATAGAGCATATTTAGCAGACGGCTCTGGATATGAACGCTCCAAACACGCCAGGTTTTGAGGTTGGATTTGACTATGCCACTGGATAATGGTTTGATTCAAGCCGATCGCCCGATCGCTAAAATAGTCGTCTAATTCAGATTAGAGTCCCTATTCCCAGCCGCGAGATCGGGGAGACAGAGTAAGCTTCTATGAAGGTCGATCGCCTGTGGCAGATTGAGGCGATCGCACCACGACGGCAGAAAGAGCGATCGGGCTAATTCTCTAAATTCCAACTCTAGAATCCTATGCTGTATTCCCCATTTAAGCGGCTCAAATCAACCCACTCTAGGCTCACTAATGTTTTCCTAGCTTCCATTTCCCTGTTCCTGCTTGCCACTATGTCCCTATTAACTACTCCTGACTCTCTCTTCCCAGCGATCGCTCAAACTACCGATGCTCGTCAAGTAGAGGCCGATCGGCTGTTTCAGCAGGGGCTTCAACAGTATCAAACTAGCCAATTCCAAGCAGCGCTGAATTCCTGGCAACAGGCACTGCAAATTTATCGCGCCCTCCAAAACCGCCAAAGGGAGGGTAATGCACTGGTCAATTTGGGAACCGCTTACAGCTCTTTGGGCAACTATGCCAAAGCCGTTGAGTATACACAGCAGGGTTTAGCGATGGCACGCGAAATTAAAAATCGCCAAGTGGAGGATATAGCACTGGGCAATTTGGGAAACGCTTACCTCGCTCTGGGCGAATATGCCAAAGCCATTGAGTATTCACAGCAATATTTAGCCATCGCCCGCGAACTTAAAGACCGCGAAAGGGAGGGTGCAGCACTGGTCAATTTGGGAGTTGCTTACCGCTCTCTGGGCAACTATGTCAAAGCCATTGAGTATTCACGGGAGTGGTTAGTGATCGCCCGCGAAATTAAAAACCGTCAAAGTGAAGGTCTGGCACTAGGCAATTTGGGAGTCGCTTACCTCGCTGTGGGCGAATATGCCAAAGCCATTGAGTATTCACAGCAATATTTAGCGCTCGCACGCGAAATTAAAAACCGCTTTGGGGAGGGTAAGGCCCTAGGTCGTTTGGGATACGCTTACTACTATCTGGGCAACTATACCCAAGCCATTGAGTATTCACAGCAGAGTTTAGTCATCGCACGCGAAGTTAAAGACCGCCAAGAGGAGGGTGTGGCACTGGGCCATTTGGGACGTACTTACGACTCTCTGGGCAACTATGCCAAAGCCATTGATTATGGGCAGCAACATTTAGCGATCGCCCGCGAAATTAAAAACCGCCAAGGGGAGGGTGTTGCACTCGGCAATTTGGGAATTGCTTACCTCGATCTGGGCAACTATGCGAAAGCCATTGAGTATACACAGCAGACTTTAGTCATCGCCCGCGAAATTAAAGACCACCACAGTGAAGGGAATGCACTAGGCAATTTGGGAATCGCTTACAGCTCTTTGGGCAACTATGCCAAAGGCATTGAGTATTCACAGCAGAGTTTAGTCATCGCCCGCGAAATTAAAGACCGCCAAGGGGAAGGTGCAGAACTGGGCAATTTGGGAAATGCTTACCTCTATCTGGGCGACTATGCCAAAGCCATTGAGTATTTGCAACAACAGTTAGCCATCGCCCGTGAAATTAAAGACCGCAACGGGGAAGGGAATGCACTGGGCAATTTGGGAATCGTTTACAGCTATCTGGGCAACTATGTCACAGCCATTGATTATGCACAGCAGAGTTTAGCCATCGCCCGCGAAATTAAAGACCGCAACGGGGAAGGTAAGGCGCTCAACAATCTTGGATTGGCGTTCTTGAAAGCTGGCAACCCCACAGAAGCTGAAAAAACGCTCGTCAATGCCATTCAAGTTTGGGAATCGATGCGGCAAATGCTCGGCTCCAACGACGCGAATAAAGTCTCCATCTTTGAAGGACAAGCTCGCACCTATTGGGCTTTACAACAAGTCAGGGTGGCTCAGAATAACCCGATCGCCGCCTTAGAAATTGCCGAACGAGGACGTGCTCGTGCCTTTGTCGATCTCCTGACAGAACGCTTATCCTCTGGTGATGCCAATTCGGTCATCGTCGCTGCTCCCAACCGGGATCAAATCCGCCAAATCGCCAAAGCACAGAACGCCACTTTGGTGCAGTATTCCATCATCTACGACGCCTTCCAGATTCAGGGCAAGCAAGTAGGACGTGAATCCGCGCTTTACATCTGGGTGATTCAACCGACAGGCGAAATCGCGTTCCGCGAGCTTGACCTCAAACCCCTCTGGCAGAAGCACAAGGCCTCCCTAAGAAGCTTAATCGTTGGCAATCAAGAATTCCTCGCTGTCCGCAGTCGCAGCACTCTTGGCTCCACCCAACCCCAACCCAACTTACCGACGCTGCATCAACTGCTGATCGATCCAATTCAAACACTTCTGCCCAAAGACCCCAATGCCCGCGTCATTTTCATTCCTCAACGATCGCTTTTTCAGGTGCCATTCCCCGCCCTGCAAGATGCCAACGGCACTTACTTAATCGAAAAACACACGATTCTCACCGCCCCTTCGATTCAAGTATTGGATTTGACTCGACAACAACGGCAGAAGTTAGCACAGAAGCCACCCAACAGCGCTAACGCTCTAGTCTTGGGCAATCCCACCATGCCTAGTGTGTCTGCCTATCTCGGAGAACCCAAACAGCGATTGTCTCCTCTACCTGGGGCTGAAGCTGAAGCTAGAGCGATCGCGCCTCTGCTCAATACTCAAGCGATCATAGGCGCTCAAGGGACAAAATCTGCGATCGTTCAAAAAATGCCCCAAGCATCGATTATTCACTTGGCAACGCATGGATTGCTGGATGATGTGCGCGGATTGGGAAGTGCGATCGCTATGGCTCCTTCTGGTAGCGATGACGGCTTATTGACCGCAGAAGAGATTTTCGATATGAAACTGCAAGCAAGCTTAGTCGTTTTGAGTGCCTGCAACACTGGAGAAGGCAGAATTACCGGGGATGGAGTAATTGGTTTGTCGCGCGCTTTGATTTCGGCAGGAGTGCCGAGTGTGATTGTTTCTTTATGGGCGGTTCCCGATGCGCCGACATCGGAATTGATGCAGTCGTTTTATCAAAATTTGCAAAATAATCCCGACAAAGCACAGGCATTGCGGCAGGCAATGTTAACCACGATGAAAACTCATCCTCAGCCACGAGATTGGGCGGCATTTACTTTGATTGGGGAGGCAGAGTAAGGACGATCGCGACAAACAGATTATAGAGTACGATCGGGGATACAAACCCTTATCGCGAAACAGGCGGCTGCAAAATTTCATCCTCTGGAACTATTTTTGCTGACTCCAAAACCTCCTCTAAAACCGGAGAAGGAATCGGCACTTTCTCAACTACCGGATGCTTTTCCAAAGTCAAGCGAGACTGCGACGAACCAGACAACCTTTTCAATAATTGCGGTTTGCGATCGCACAGCAAATAAATAATTCGATCGCCCGCTTGCCAAATCTGGGTCGCCGACACTACTTGCAAGTATCCTTGCCTTTCCACCAGCAACGGCGCCAACTCCCCGGCTTTAACCAAAGCTTGTAAGTGAGCAATCTGAAACTGCAAGCCCTCTGTTTTTAACTCAGTTTCCCCCAATTTCACTTCGCCATCGATCAAATATTCGTTCCAATCCTTCAGCGACAAATCAGAGACAAAGGCTTGATTGATTTTAGTCTGATTTGCAGGCGTATTTGCTTGCGGATCTTTGGGGAATATTGCCAAAACCCTCGGCGGTGAAAACTCCTCGGCTGCTCGCTGAGCTAACACTAAGTTTACCTCGCCGTTGTTAGTCATTGCCAAAAAAGTTCCCATCGACTCCAGTCCGGCTTCTTCTAACACGCTGTGATCCAGAGCACTGCTCAAAAACACCCGCAAACCTTCTCGTTCTGCTTGTGCACAAGCTTCCGGGTTGGTGTCGATAATTGCCACCGATTCTCCGCGTTCTTGAAACAAGCGAGCAATTAATCTGCTCAAAGGATTTGACCCCACAATTGCAGCGCCGGTTGCAGATTTTGAGGTGACGCCCAAAAGTTGAGCCATCCGTCCGGCCGTTAGTCCCTGGACGAAAACTGTCATAATAATTGTTAGGAAAACTAAGGCTTTAATCGAGTCGCCACCGTTGATTCCCCGCTGGGTGAGCAAAATTGCAAATAAAGATGCGATCGACGCTGAGACAATTCCCCTCGGCGCTACCCAACAAACAAATAATTTCTGCCGCCAATTCAGTCCGCTGTTCCAAGTACACACCCAAACGTTGATCGGCCGCACTACCCACATTAAAGCTAAAACTGTAAACAAACTTCCCCAACCGAGCGCGACCACACTAGCGAGGGATAAATCGGCCGCCAGCAGCACGAACAGCATGGAAATAGCCAGGACTGTGAGTTGACCTTTAAACCTCCTCAGCAGCCTTTCTTCTGGCACAGCAGCGGCTCTGAGGACGATGCCGGATACCACTGTTGCCATCAGTCCCGATTCGCTGCGAATTTCTTCTGCTAAGCCGAAAAACCCCCACAAACCGGCTAAAACTACTAAGTTTTTGAGGTCTTCTGAGAGAAATTGCGATCGCTTGAGGATGAATCCCAGCAACCAACCTCCCGCAACTCCGACGAGTGCGCCAACGAAGAGTCGCACGATTAAATCTCGGAACAAAACCAGCAAATCAGCATTGCCGTTCAAAATAATATTCAGCACCAATACTGCCAGAATTGCCCCGACAGGATCGATTAAAACGCCTTCTGCTTCTAGCAAGGCGGCAACTTTTTTGTCAACGGATACTTGTTTGAGCAAAGGGCCGATTACTGTCGGGCCTGTGACGACTACTAGAGAAGCATACAAAAATGCGATCGGCCAGGGAAATTCCCCCAACCAGTGTGCGGCCATTCCGCCGCCTATTAGCGTAATTAAAGTGCCTACGGTAACTAAATTGCGGATGCTGCCGGAAAGTTTGCCCAAATCTCGCAATTCCAAATTCAAGCCGCCTTCAAACAGAATTAAAGCTACGCAAAGGGATACCATAACTTCCAAACCGCTGCCCAGCAGATTGGGGTGCAGCACTCCGAAGCAGTCTGGGCCTGCTAAAATGCCAAACAACAGCAAAAAGACGATCGCCGGAACTTTCAGATAGGCGGCGATAACTTGAGCGCTGATGCCACAGATGACGGTCATGACCATCAACAGGGTGATGTTAAAGGGGATTTCCATAGATATAATTGTTACAGGCTGCCCGCTTAGTTTTAAATGTTCGATCGCGGGTAATTGGAGTGCAGGCGCTATTTTCGGCGCAGCTTACAAACTCGGCACGGCCCTGGATTTTTCCCAATAAGATTAAAAAACCTTGATAGTCGCTATAACTTTATCAGATAATTCTCTTGGCGTCAAAGATGCGAGTAAGCTGTAGCTAAGCTGTTGCGGCATTTAAAGGGTATGTCAAAAAAAATTAAAGTCTTGTGGGGTGGGCGTCCCGCCCGCCCTGAATATACAATTTAAATGCGCGACAGCTTAAGCCAGAGATTGTCTGTTATGTTCGAGACTCCGATGGGGATGCGGGCACAGAGGGAGAGGATTTGACGAATTTTGATGGGGAGTCAATCGATTTTAGATTTTAGATTTTAGATTTTAGATTTTAGAATTGAAGTATTGACCCCACGGATAAATTCGGGGGGCAAGTTTCATCGGATAAGCTGTTGCGGCATTTAAATGGTATGTCAAAAATTTTTAAAGTCTTGTGGGGAGTAGGGGTTGGGCGTCCCGCCCGCCCTCAATCTACAATTTAAATGCGCGACAGCTTACAGGTTTTTTATTTCACCGGTCCTGAGTCTGCTTTCGGAATAAATCCGGGGGCTTGTATCCTGGATGCTTTCGGTCAATCTCCAATTAAAAAGCTCACATCTCAAATCGATCGCCCCCAGACTCATCTTTAGAGTAGAGTTTCCATCTAAAAAATTCTAAAATCCCAAGATTCATCTGTAGAGTCAATCTAAAATCTATAATCTAATCGATCGTTCCCACACTCATCTTTAGAGTAGAGTTCCCATCTAAAATTTTACATCACAAGATTCATCTGTAGAGTCTATCTAAAATCTATAATCTATAATCCACTCGCATTCTGCCACCTGCGAAAAAACTCTGATAGAATGGTCGGCGAAATTCGCCCTTCCAGCCAATCTAAAGCCTGGTTTTGCTGTGGTGCGGCCCGATAAAATTTGCACGCATCTATCAGCCGAATCGGAGAATTAGTGACAATAGATTGAGCTCGCCATTTTTGTGCAAACTCGTTAATAATAGCCGGAGAAAGTTGTTTTTGCAGCCAATCTAAAGCTTGGTCTTGTTGTGCTAAACCGCGATAAAATTTGCCCACATCTATCAATCGCAAATTACTGTCTGGAGGTAAGGTAGTTGCCCGCCATTTTTGAGCAAATTCCCCTAAAACAGAGGGAGTAACCTGACTTTGCAGCCAAATTAAGGCAGTATCTTGACTAGCCTTAGCTTGATAAGACGAGAATACCTGAGTCAGCCGCACGTCTGAGATGGGAGTGGGAGTCGGAGCAGGAGTCGGCTGCGGGACGGGTGTCGGCGCTGGAGGAGGGACAATTACTTTGGGAGATTTTCGCATCAAAGCGGCCCAGGTTTTGAGGCTGGCAATGCCGTCTGGATTGAGACCTTGAGATTTCTGAAACGAGATGAGCGCCGCTGTGGTGGTAGCTCCAAATTTAGCGTCCATCGCGCCTTGATAGAAACCTTTAATTCTTAATTCCCTCTGGATGTCTGCAACTTTATAACTTTGGGCGCCTTCTCGAACGCTTTCATAAATATTGGTGTCTACATTGCCCGATACGCCGGAGACACTGCCGCTGTCGCTGTACTGCCAAAAAGTCCAAGTTTTCCAGCCGCCGGGCACCCAAGGTTTCTCAGCACTGGTATAGTGAGCAATCCACAGCGGGTAATCGGCAAACCGTGTTGTCCCCAGGTTGTCCCAGAAACCGGGGTAGGTGTAGATAATCGGCCGCATCAACGTGGCTTTTTCGACTGCTTCTAACCAAATTGCGGCTCGATCGCACAATTGAGTCGCCGTCAAACCGCCTGTAGTTTCGATATCCAAGACTGGCGGCAAATCCCCCGCTTCGAGTTTTACAGTTTTCAAGAACAAATCTATTTGTCCTTGAATGCTGCTTGCAGGTTGAAAAAAGTGGTAAGCACCGCGTTGAATCCCCGCCGCTTTCATCGCCGCCCAATTGCGAGCGAAAGTTTGGGCAACGAACGTTGCACCCTCGGTCGATTTGACAAAACTGAAGGTAATACCATCCCGCGCAACTGCTGGCCAATTGACATTGGGCTGGTAGTCGGAAACATCTATACCGCGAATACTCATATTGTGAAGAGTTGAAAAAAGCTGGTTGGTCTGAAGCAGCGACTCGATTAAGGGTACATTAAATTGTAATGCTAAGTCGCTAAGTGTTTTTTTGGAGGGGAGATGGTGCGAATGAACTTCGATCGAATAGAGCCCGGCCCTGGTCAAGAGTCTGTTTGGGATTACCCACGTCCCCCTCGGCTTGAGGAATCGACCAAACACGTACAGATAATTTTTAATGGAGTGACGATCGCCGACACGCGCCGTCCTCAGCGGGTATTGGAGACCAGTCACCCTCCTGCCTACTATATCTGCCCCGATGACATCAAAATGGAATATTTGCACAAAACTTTACGAGGCTCTTGGTGCGAGTGGAAGGGACAAGCCGGTTATTACACTGTGACGGTAGAGTCGAAAGAAGTAGTAAATGCTGCTTGGTTTTATCCCAATCCTAATCAGGTTTTTGCAGCTATTAAAGATTATGTGGCTTTTTATCCGAGCAAGATGGATGCCTGTTATGTGGATGGGGAATTAGTGCAATCTCAACCAGGGGATTTTTACGGCGGCTGGATTACCAAAGATATTGTCGGCCCGTTTAAGGGAGGGCCAGGAACTTGGGGGTGGTGAGGGAGTTTTGAGTTTTCAGTTTTCAGTTTTCAGTTTTGAGTTGAGAACAGCGACAGAAACCACGTCTTTTTATTTAAACATTGTTACAGCTTTGACCCAGGTTTAAATAAAAACCAGGTTTCTTGAGTGTGTGAGCGCCTTGAATGAGTTAAGGAATGGCTCTGAAATCTTTTTCTTACGACGCAAAAAGCCAACAGTAAAAAAATGAATAATAATTAATTCAATAGCTTTCTAATTGAGTGAGGATGAATCAATGTAATGCAATGCAGGCAAGGCAGAAGCTAACGCAGCAGCTTATCCCTTGAAATAAACAGTGTAGTCAAGAATACAGTGACTGTTCATAAATAAATGTTAGTATAAGTTAATATCTGACACTAGCTTTGTTGCTTCTTTATTATTTATTTATTCGGATCTGTGCTGTGTCTGTTGAATTTATTGAGCCGTCCAACTCGCCAGAAAACTCACCCAAAAATTTATCTTTAGAGTCTACTCTTAAGGATCTGGCTCTATTCAATTTTCAGGTTGACTCCTCATATCTAGCCAAAGAAGTAGCCCGGTTTTTTCAATCTCACCCGCTGCTTCCGGGAGTTATCTTAACCGTAAATGGAGAATTTTTAGGGATGATATCGCGTCGGCGATTTATGGAACGCATGAGCCGCCCTTACGGAGTAGATATATTTGCTTGCAGACCGATTATAGCCTTGTATCAAATAGCTCAAACCGATAGTTTGATTTTACCAGGAGTAGCCTTAATTGTCATGGCAGCTCAGCGCTCCGTGCAGCGACCGCCGGAACTACTTTACGAGCCGATTGTGGTGCAGTTAGAACCTCAAGTTTACCGACTTTTAGACGTGCATCAACTCTGGGTAGCTTTATCCCAAATTCACCAAGAAGCTACTTGGTCTATGAGCGAACTTTATTACAATTTATCAGTCACGCAATCCGAGCTAGAAGCAGCTAATTCTCAATTAAAAGCAGCTAATTCAGAATTGTATCGCCTTGCTAACTTAGATGGCTTAACTCAGATTGCCAACCGCCACTGTTTTAACGAATACTTACAAAAAGAATGGCAAGAATTGGGAGAAGCTGCGGCAGAAATATCTTTGATTTTATGCGATGTTGACTTTTTTAAGAAATACAACGATACTTACGGACATCAGGCGGGAGATGCTTGTTTGCAACAGGTAGCCAAAACTATTGTTGAGGCTGTACATTACTCTGCAGGCGCAGTTTCCGGGGAGACTCTGGTGGCTCGTTACGGAGGTGAAGAATTTGCGGTAATTTTACCCCGCACTTCGTCTGAAATAGCTGTTTGGATTGCAGAGCGAATTCGAGTTTGCGTCAAAGAACTAGAAATCGAACACCTTAATTCAGCGGTGTGTTCTTTCGTGACGCTGAGTTTGGGGGTAGCGAGCACGTTTCCTCAGCCCGAAACTTCTCAGGAAAACCTACTTGCAGCGGCAGACCGCGCGCTTTATCATGCTAAAGACCTAGGGCGCGATCGAGTAATTTTAGATTTTAGATTTTAGATTTTAGATTGGAAAAAGTGATCCAGGGATTTATCCGTGGGCTGGTTTAATGGTTTCCATCACAGATTGTCTGGCAAATCTCCGATCGACCTCCCGATGCTAGCCAGCAATTTCTCCAAAGCTTTCATCTGCTTGACGGTGAACGTCGGCACATTCTTCCCCAACTCCCAACGGCTGATGGTTTGCGACGAAACGCCAAGCTCTCGCGCCAAATCTTCCTGACTCATCTCCAGTTCTTCCCTGAGCTTCTTTAAGTGCGACTCTTCATCTTCAGGTCGCGGAACGGGCTTTTTCGGCATAACTTTGATCGCACATTTTTTCTATAAGATGCTTAAGCATCTTGACTAAACAATAAATTGATTAGACAATTTTAGAAAGGAGCATGAATCGATTATGCCTTACCAACAGCGTCTGAATTCCTAAATTATTGTTTGCCTGCTTCCCAATTGACAATAGAAGCGTCGTGGATAGGTTCCGCAGTTGGTCGGATTTGGACAAGTATTTAGCCTGAAGGTGTGCAATACTGCGTAGAAATTTTCTCCGGCGATCGTCCCGTGCCTACAAAGACTCGCACCAAACACGCTCCGCCGTCCAGTGTCTGTCTGAAGATTCATAAATCCTCAACCCATCCAACCCGGCATTTTGGATCATCTCCTCAACTTCATCCAGCGTAAATGCTGCTTGCAACGAATCGCTGAATAACTGTTTCTGATGCGCGTTGCAATCTCCCGCATACAGATTGACTAAATTATCCCTGATTTCCGCTTTTTCCGGCCGCAGCAAATCCCGCAAAAAAATTGCTCCCTGCGGCTTCAATACCCGCTTGACTTCCTGCAAAAACGGCAGCGGATCGGGCAAATGGTGGATAATGCTGTTAGAAATCACCATGTCAAAATAACTGTCAGGGTAAGGCATTGCCTTAGCATCAATTAATTCGAGACTAATTTGTGATCGCACGCCCGCCCTTTCCACATTTTGGGCCCCGACTTTCAGCATATTTGCCGACAAATCGATGCAAGTCAATTTCCATGCTGGCCGCATTTGAGAAAGTGCGATCGGAATTCTCGCCGTACCCGTCCCCGCATCCAAAACGTTTCCAAAAACCGGCCCCAACGCCGCAGCACTCTGAGCAAAAGCAGCATTAACCTCAGTAAAGTCCATCGAATCGTATTCGATCGCCTCTTCCAAGGAATCCATCACTTCCGGTTCCAAAACTCGCTGCATAAAATTTATCTCGTTCTCTGGAATTTCCATATAGGGGTTCAGTTTCGCCTGCAAAAGCTCGACTAACTCCGGTTCCATATATTGGTAATTGTCCGGGATTTGCAGGCAAATAACTTTCTTGCCTTCGAGACTTTCGGGAAATTTGCTGCGAAGTCGATCGCCATGCTTCTTCTCCATCACAAATATCAAATCCGCCCAGCCCAGCAAACCCTCAGTTACTCTAATTCTTGCACCTTTTTCCGTTCCAGCCGATCGCACACTGTAGCCACTAACCTTCTGGTATATCTTCTCGGCAGTCAAACTTCTCCACTTATTCTGACTGCACACAAACAATATCTTGATTTTATCCATTCAGACACAATTATAAAATTCTATGTTTATCGTGGCACGGGCGTCCCGCCTGTGCTTCGTTTATCGTGGCACGGGCGTCCCGCCTGTGCTTCCAAAGCGGTTAAAAATTTCCTTCTAATTTCCCCCCCTTGCACCTTGCATACCACAAATACTGTATTTTGTCAAACTTGGCAAAATCTCCGTTACAATTCTTAAACCATCAAATGCGGATTTTGCATAAATAATTGTACTTATTACATTTGCGAATTCGTTAATTTTACGATTTTAAAAGCTTGCAGCCTCAAAAACGTAAATTAGTCATAATGCCCCTGGATTGTGAAAATCGTACCACAAGCCTCAAAGCAAGTAAATAGGTAAAATAATTGAGAATGAAGTCAATAATTTTGGTCGTCTTTAGATTTTCTTAAGATTTCAGCCCTTAAAATAGATCGAACATTTAAAACTAAATCGACTTTTAGATTGTTTTTGCTTATTAAAGTAGCTGGAATTGCCCCGAAGACCGATCGACCCTCAAGATATAGATACAGATGCTCGATCGCACAATGGCATCCAACCAAACTCGATCGAACTCTGCTAGAATCAGTAAAACGAAGTCGTTATGAGTTTAATTAAATAGCTATGACCAACGAAACCGTAGAAAACCTAGTAATTATCGGCTCAGGCCCAGCAGGCTACACAGCAGCCATCTACGCGGGGAGGGCAAACCTGAAACCCGTAGTCTTTGAAGGCTACCAAATGGGAGGCATCCCCGGCGGTCAACTGATGACCACCACAGAAGTCGAAAACTTTCCCGGCTTTCCCGAAGGCATCACCGGGCCGCAACTGATGGATCGGATGAAAGCTCAAGCAGTGCGCTGGGGTGCCGAATTATACACAGAAGATGTAATTTCGGTGGATTTGACCAAGCGTCCGTTTACAGTGCGATCGGAAGACAGAGAAATCAAAACCCACACCATAGTAATCGCTACAGGCGCGACGGCGAAAAGGCTGGGGCTACCTAGCGAACACGTATTTTGGAGTCACGGCATTTCGGCCTGTGCGATTTGCGACGGCGCTACCCCAATTTTTAAAGGAGTAGACTTAGCTGTCATCGGCGCGGGTGACACAGCAGCGGAAGAATCTATTTATTTGACAAAATACGGCTCTCACGTACATATGTTGGTGCGGCGCGATCAAATGCGCGCGAGCAAAGCCATGCAAGACCGAGTGCTGAGCAATCCCAAAATTACCGTGCACTGGAACACCGAAGCAGTGGATATTTTGGGCGAAGCGGGCGGCAAAATGGACGGGGTGAGAATTAGAAATATCGAGACCGGCGCCGAGAGCGATTTGCTGGTGAAAGGATTGTTTTACGCGATCGGTCACACTCCCAACACTCAACTGTTCCAAGGTCAGCTAGAACTCGACGAAGTAGGCTATATCGCCACCAAACACGGTTCGGTAGAAACCAGCGTCGAGGGAGTTTACGCCGTCGGCGACGTACAAGACCACGAGTTTCGCCAAGCAATCACCGCGGCCGGCAGCGGTTGTATGGGTGCGATGCTGGCAGAACGTTGGCTGTCAGTTAACGGTTTAACGCAGGAATTCCATCAAACTGAGGAATCCGAGCAACCCCTAGCAGCGCCAGAAACTCCAAAAGTACGCAAAACCAGCGAGAACTTTGATATCCAAGAGACGCGCCACGAAGGAGGTTATGCTTTGCGGAAGTTGTTCCACGATAGCGATCGACTGATTGTGGTCAAATATGCCTCTCCGAGTTGTGGGCCTTGCCACAGCCTCAAGCCGATTTTGAGCAAAGTAGTAGATGAGTTCGATGGCAAAATCCACTACGTGGAAATTGACATCGAAGAAGATCCTGAAATTGCTGAAAATGCTGGCGTGATGGGTACGCCGACGATTCAGTATTTCAAAGACAAAGATTTGGTAGCTGAGCTCAAGGGAGTTAAGCCGAAAAGCCAGTACCGCGAGTTAATTGCCAGTAATTTGTAGGAATTCGATCGATTTTAGATTTGAGGTGTGCCAAGAGAGATTTTTCCTAAACTCAACTTGCGTCGCACCTGTCAAAAACCGGTTTATCCCCTGCGCGCCAGTCCCGTGCAGGGGATAAACCGGTTGTTTTTTAGCCCCATCCCCCGAAAAAATCCGGTTTGTCGCGAGTGTTTGGCGAATGAGAAAGAGGATTTTTGACCAGGAATTTCAAAGGTGGTACTCGCCACGTGATTTATCCGTGGAATCAATCCCAAATCGAAAATCTAAAATCCTCAAGCCCCCGCATTTATCCGTGGGGTCAATCTAAAATCTAAAATCTAAAATCTAAAATCGATTGACTGTTCCGGGTTTTTGCGCCTGAGTGCTACTAAAATCGAAAAGTCTTATATAGGTCGATCGTCATTATGGCTCAAAGCCGCCTCCGACTGCCGCGATTTCTCAACAGTGCCTCACCGTCAAGCCTGTCAATGAAAATGATGTGGGCAGGTTTGACAATAACTGCCGTCTTTATATTGGTAGCCACCTTGTCTCCAGCTATGCAAGCTTGGGGATGGCTGCAAAATCCTACCGAGGCTTTGAGTAACCCCATCCACGAACCGCCGTCGGCGAATTATTGGTTTGGTACTAGCCGCAGTGGCTACGATGTGTTTTCCCGCACGCTGTTTGCTTCTCGCGCGGCTTGGCAAGTGGTGCTTTTAGCAACTGCTTTGAGTTTGTTTATCGGTGTGCCGCTGGGTTTGGTTAGCGGTTATTTGGGCGGCAAGCTCGATCGAGTGTTGTTATTTTTAATGGATACAATTTATACTTTGCCGGGGCTGCTACTTTCTCTGACGCTAGCGTTTGTAGTGGGAAAAGGAGTTTTGAATGCTGCGATCGCCCTGAGCATTTCCTACATCCCTCAATACTACCGCGTCGTCAGGAATCACACCGTCAGCGTCAAAACCGAATTGTTTGTCGAAGCGGCGCGAGCAATGGGTGCCGATACTTGGACAGTGCTTTCGCGCTACCTGTTTCTGAATGTGATTCAGAGCGTACCGGTGCTGTTTGCGCTCAACGCGGCCGATGCAATTTTAACATTAGGAGGTTTGGGATTTCTCGGATTAGGACTTCCCGAAGCAACTCCCGAATGGGGACACGACTTGCGTTTAGCTTTAGATGCGCTACCTACTGGCATTTGGTGGACAGCTTTGTTTCCCGGTTTGGCGATGACTTTAATGGTAGTGGGACTATCTTTGGTGGGGGAAGGATTAAACGAGTTTGTTAACCCTCGCCTGCGGAATCAGCAGTAATCAGTCTCGCGCTTAAATTAAGTTCACAGTCAGGACTTGAGTTTTTTCTTCTTCTCTTTTCTTCCTTCGCGCCCTAGCGCTTACGCGCGGCTTCGCCTAACGCGTCTTCGCGGTTCGTTAAAGGAGAAATTAGGAGGAAAAAAACCCAGATTATAATTGAGGAGGTGAAATGATGAAAAATATTCCCCGTATTGAATATCTCAAAGTCCAAAATTACCGTGCTTTGAACAATCTCGAACTCAAAAATCTCACCCCCTTAACAGTCTTCTTAGGCCCAAACGGTAGCGGAAAGTCAACTATTTTCGATGTTTTCGCTTTCCTATCCGAATGTTTTACCGAAAGCCTAAGAAAAGCCTGGGATAGACGGGGCAGATTTCGAGAATTACGCACCAGAGACAGCGAAGGCTGCATTATCATTGAATTAAAATATCGAGAGACATCCGCATCGCCTTTAATTACCTATCATCTCGCTATAGATGAAGAAAATAATCGTCCCTTCATTGCTGAAGAATGGTTGCATTGGCGACGCGGACAATCGGGAAAAGGAAAACCCTTTCGTTTTTTAGACTTCAAAAAAGGGGAAGGACAAGTCATTAGTGGTGAAAGTCCTGATGAAGAAGGTGAAAGGATAACCGAAAAACTAGAATCCTCTGAATTTTTAGCAGTAAATACATTAGGACAATTTGCCAAACATCCCCGTGTTAGTGCATTAAGACGTTTTATTACAGGCTGGTATTTATCATATTTAACCGCAGATCATACCCGCAGCCTTACCGAAGCAGGTGCACAGGAAAGATTGTCCGCCACGGGGGATAATTTACCAAATGTTATCCAATACCTCAAGGAACAACATCCCCAACGGTTAGAAGAAATATTAAAAACCCTTTCCGTTCGTATTCCACGCCTCGAAAAAGTCGAAGCATCAATCATGCAGGATGGCAGACTTTTGTTGGAAATTAAAGATGCTCCTTTTTCTCATCCAATTCTGGCAAAATTTGCCTCCGATGGTACCTTAAAGCTCTTAGCTTATTTGATAGTATTATTTGACCCAAATCCCCCGCAGTTAGTGGGGATAGAAGAACCAGAAAATCATTTACATCCGAGATTATTACCTCAGCTTGCAGAAGAATGTCGTTCTGCTTCTGCGAATACTCAATTAATGGTGACAACGCATTCTCCCTTTTTTGTGGATAGTTTGAAACCAGAGGAATTATGGGTATTATATCGAGATGAGAAAGGTTTTACTCAAGCAAAAAGAACCGCAGATATGCAGGGAGTAAAACAATTTATGGAACACGGTGCCTTACTGGGTTCGCTGTGGATGGAAGATTTCTTTGATGTGGGAAATCCGCTTAAAAATGCGGGTGCACCGCAATGATTTTAACTTTAAAATTAAGAGTAGGTGAGGATTTTGCATCTTGAGTTTTTAGTGGAAGAAGCATCACTAGAATCAGCTTTAACCCAGATTTTACCCAAAATATTGCCATCGACTGTTACCTATAAAATTCATGCTTTTCGAGGGAAAACCGATTTACTGGCTAAATTGCCTAACCGTTTGAAAGGTTATCAAGCATGGCTTCCGCCTGATTGGAAAATTGTTATTTTAATAGATGAAGATCGAGAAGATTGTCTCAAATTAAAACAACAACTAGAAATAATGGCAATATCATCGGGATTAATCACTAAATCTTCCTGTCAAAAAGATAAATCATTCCAAGTCTTAAATCGAATTGTAGTTGAAGAATTAGAAGCGTGGTTTTTCGGCGATGTTGAAGCAATTCGCCAAGCTCACCCTAAAGTCTCTCCCAATTTAGCTACTCAAAAAAAATATCGAGAGCCTGATGCTATCAAAGGAGGCACCTGGGAGGCTTTAGAAAGAGTATTACGGAACGCTGGATACCATCAGGGAGGACTAGAAAAATATAAAGCCTCTAGCGAAATTTCTAAATATATGAATCCTGAATCAAATCTCTCTAAAAGCTTCAAAGTCTTTTATCAAGGTTTATTAGAAATCATCAATAGTAAGCAGGTATAATCAACTTTATAGACAATTTTCGCTCTCGTCATTGCTGAGCTAGGAGCCAGGAATGATTTAGAGATCAAACCTAGATCAGCGCTTTCTGATGACACGCTGTAAATAATAACAAAATTTTGAGCATCGCACCAGCGTCCTACCCCTCCACATCTTTAAGCGCATCCTGCGGTTTAGGCATTCTCTCACAATAGCAAGCACATCGCTAACTGGGTAAATTTTTCTTCCCTGGCGGAGTTATTATCTGCAGGTAGTTGCATCAACGTCCGCTGGGGATTTTTTTGCGTCTGCTTGAAATTATCAAGACAATTCTGGAATGCTATCTAAATTTAATTAAAGGGGTTTATGGAATCTTCACACTGTCACGATATATTTAAAGGAATCGTGAAGTTATACTTCCGGGAGATGTCGAATTGTATTGTTTGTGAGACAGTGCGATCGCGTAAGTGCGAACCGAAAGCCAAAAATTTTAGAGAAGTCCACAGCCGAGAGTTGCGCGGCGGGTTAACTCTCAGTAGAATTTATCCTGGTGGTTTTTGCCACTGACGGGACAAACTCGAGTCGAACTGCTTAAATAAGAATGTGACGTTAAGAACTTAATGTGATTTAACGTCAAAATTAAAGCCAATTTCTGAGATTTGAGCTAACTTAACAATGAAAGCCCCTGTTGCACTACTCAACCCGCAACGCTTCATAGGGGGTCAGAGTCGGTCTCTAATCCAGAGTGGCCGGCTTAAAACTAAAGCTACGAGCTTTATTCAATCGCAGATTGCGTATGATTCAATTCAGGGAAACAGGGTAATGATGGGTGTATCTACACGGATTGTATTGGTTCCAATTTGGGCAACTCAAAAATTGTCTGCTAACTGTCTGGCCAACTACGCCGCAGCCGTTCACCCAGATATACGCAGAAAACAGCGCCGTTCGATCGTGCCAAAGTTTTTGCGGGCCGTTCTCAGGATTTAGCAGAGCTGGACATGAGTTAGTATTGTCAAGCTAAGCTGACAGAGTTTTCCTAGTTCTTGACAAACAATGGAAAACAACTTCCATTTTTTGTGAGAAAGGCTACAATCGGGAAGGTCTTGGCAAGATCCGATTCTCCCCTTTTGGTGCTTCAACCCTCTGCTGTTGCATTTGAGGCAGCAGACCGACATCCAAGGTGGCGAAAATTTGCCGTGCAACTGTCATGTCTGACAACCAGAGTGAAAGCAAGGCGAATCAAAAGTTCGATACCTCCAATACAAAAGTTAGAGGGTTCCGTGCGGGAAAACTTGTACGGGTAAAAGCTCGAAGTACCGAGTAAAAAAGCCAGTATTTTTGGAAGTGCGATCGATCGCACTTCATGGTTTGCTTCTGTGGGCAAGGTATCGCAGGTGATGTGGTAACTCGTTCCGAAAGAAAAAGCCGCTAGCTCAATTCAAGGTCGCGATGTTAAAATTTGCGATCGATTGAATGCGCTGCCTGCTTCAAACCAGAACTCGAACCGTGACTCATAAAACAGGTGCAGTTTCGGTAACAGATTCAGCTAGCAGACCGAAAATCCCACTATTTTTTCCTGCGGGAATGTCAATACTGGCTAACTTGTCTAAACTACAAACAGACACTATTCCACTGTTATTTATTCTTTAATTCAGGAGCATGAGGAAGACGGCATGATCCAGGCTAACACCGTACTCGCAACCACAATTACACCGGAAATGGAAACACTCGAGTTGCTTCGGGGCGCCGAAAGCGTTCTACCTGAGAGCGAGTTGGAACTCTTTATCGACGAAGAAGACGATCGAGAAGAATTCTTAGACTCTCAATCTGAGGACGACACTAAAGCTGGCAAAGGCGCCAAAGCCCGCCGTCGGGCACAGGCAAAGAAAAAGCATTATACTGAAGACTCTATTCGTCTTTACCTGCAAGAAATCGGTCGGATTCGACTGCTGCGAGCTGACGAAGAGATTGAACTAGCGCGCAAGATTGCAGATTTGCTGGAATTAGAGCGAGTTCGAGAACAACTGCTCGAAGAGTATAACCGCGAACCCAAAGACAGCGAATGGGCGAATGCTGTAGATATGGCACTTCCTGCATTCCGTCACCGACTCCACGTCGGCCGTCGGGCCAAGGAAAAAATGGTGCAATCAAACCTGCGTTTGGTGGTGTCGATCGCCAAAAAATACATGAATCGCGGTTTGTCTTTCCAAGATTTGATTCAGGAAGGCTCTTTGGGTCTGATCCGGGCAGCTGAAAAATTCGATCACGAAAAAGGCTACAAGTTTTCTACCTACGCAACTTGGTGGATACGTCAAGCCATCACCCGGGCAATCGCCGACCAATCGCGCACTATCCGCCTACCTGTTCACCTTTACGAAACCATTTCGCGGATCAAGAAAACTACTAAACTCCTGTCTCAGGAAATGGGTCGCAAGCCTACGGAAGAAGAAATTGCTACCCGCATGGAAATGACGATCGAGAAGTTGCGGTTCATTGCTAAGTCCGCACAATTGCCAATCTCTCTAGAAACTCCGATCGGCAAAGAGGAAGACTCACGTCTGGGAGACTTTATTGAATCTGACGGGGAAACACCAGAAGATCAAGTCTCGAAAAACCTGCTCAGGGAAGACTTGGAAAGCGTTTTGGATACTCTCAGCCCCCGCGAACGGGATGTACTGCGGCTGCGTTACGGCTTAGATGACGGACGGATGAAGACCTTGGAGGAAATTGGTCAAATCTTTAACGTCACCCGCGAGCGGATTCGCCAAATCGAGGCTAAAGCTTTGCGGAAGTTGCGCCATCCCAACCGGAACAGCATCTTGAAAGAATATATCCGCTAGAGTAATTTGCTAGCATCACCCGAAAGAGTGATTATCACTCTTTTGGGGGGGGGGAACCCCCCGACCCGGTTTGAGCTATAGCTGTTAAATTTTGTGCTGCTAACTGCCGGGAGCAATTGCCTATTTGTGGCCCAAATCGCGCTGTCAAAATTTTGGGAGTCCGTAACGGAACTCCCAAGCTTTGCATTGTCAAAAAAGTCTTAACTAGAAAATTACATCACGCCCCAAAAGTGAAGCAGACCTTGACCGGAAACCAATTCGATGATGACAGCGGCAGAGAAACCAATCATCGCCAAACGACCGTTCCAATTTTCGGCGCCTTCGGTGAAGCCCCAGTTCCAAGCATTGCGTTTTTGTTCTTGCATAGTGCGAACTCCCTTCGTTAACTTTTGTAAGGCTTATGTAAATAAATATAACATTCCTTGATAAAAATGCAAGCTTGTGATTGGTGATATCGGTCACAACGGTCGATCGACCTTGAGGATTTTGCCTAACTAGGAAAAATAGCCAACTCGGTATCAGGGTCGAACAAGTGAATCTTGTCATGGGCGATAGCCAACCAAAGCTCTTCGCCAACTCGGATCGATCGCTCAGGAGGAACCCGCACTTGCATCCTCACCGCCGGAGCATCCGTCAAACAAACCCCCAAATAAGTTTCGTGTCCCAAAGCCTCTACAATTTCCACTTGTACCGAAAGATTTTTGGTAGCCGGAGGGTTAATGCTCAGATGTTCCGGCCGAATGCCCAAAATCAGCCTTCGCCCGTCATATTGTTGTAGACTTTTTGCCCAAATATCGGGTAAAGTAAAGCGAAATTGCGGGTGAGAAATCAACAGCGGAGCACTAAATTCCACAGACAAAAAATTCATCGGCGGAGAACCGATAAACTCAGCCACAAACAGATTAGCCGGCTTGTTGTAAAGCTCTAGAGGTTGAGCTACTTGCTGAATCTGGCCGACCTTCATAATAGCAATGCGATCGCCCATAGTCATCGCCTCAGTTTGGTCGTGAGTTACATAAATAGTTGTAGTTCCCAACTGTCGCTGCAACTGCACAATTTGCGATCTCGTTTGGGCCCTCAATTTTGCATCCAGATTCGATAGCGGTTCGTCCATCAAAAAAACTTCAGGATTCCTAGCCATCGCCCTACCCAAAGCTACCCGCTGCTTTTGCCCTCCCGAAAGTTGTTTCGGCAAGCGATTTAAAAGAGATTCTATTTGCAATAATTCAGCTACCTCCCGCACTCGTTTTCCTACAGCCTTTTCCCGTTCCGACAAATAGCGCAAACCCGGAGGCAACTTGCGAGTCGCTCCTCCTAAAAAGTCCTCAAACAAAGGATAAGTTAGAGGATTTTTAAAAGAATTAGAAGCTAAATCGTTAATAACCTCTTCTACCTTATTCCTGATTTTTTCTATCTTCTGGATGCTTCCTTCTTCTCCTTGTGTTTTCCCCCTTATCCCTTCTTCCCTCTTCCTTCTTCCCTCTTCCTTCTTCCTTCTTCCTTCTTCCTTCTCCCTTTCCGATCGGCGCAATCCAAAGGCGAGATTATCGTAAACTGTTAAGTGAGGATAGAGAGCATAATTTTGAAATACCATAGCGATATCTCGGTCTTTAGGAGGCAAATCGTTAAGGAGCCGATCGCCCACCCAAATATTGCCTGCAGTCAAAACTTCCAAACCGGCGATCGATCGCAGCAAAGTGCTTTTTCCGCAGCCAGAAGGGCCCACCAGCACCATGAACTCCCCGTCTTCGACCGTCAGGTTAATGCGCCGCAAAACGCTGTTAGACGCAGGGCGATCGGCTATAGGCGAGACACTTTCTGCGACGATGTTTGCTTCTTTTTCCTGTTCTCCTTGGCGGAGCGGAAAACTTTTGTAGATATTTTCTAATACAACTTGCGCCATTAAACAATTTTAGATTTGAGATTTTAGATTTTAGATTGGGGAATTGGAGGCAGAGCCTCCGAGTATGTATTCCCAGGCAGAGCCTGGGAACAAGGCTTAAGAAGTCCTGCAAGAAGAATAATTCCCCATTACCAATGACCCATGACTAATGACTATTGACTATTGACTGCTGATAACTTTGATAATTTTTTCACCCGGATTGAGGTCAAAAACTCGATCGCCCGCAGCATCTTTCCCCCAAAAAGCTATAGCATCAATAGTCGATCGCAGCAGGCGGCCAGAATTAGTAAAAAGTTTGACATCCGTACCCGGAACAGCCTGCAGCAAGCCAACTAAAGCATCTTTAGGCTCTGCGAAGCGAAAAGCTTGAGTGCCAATTTCGCCGCGGTTAGTAAGTCTGACAGAACCTGCAGGCATTCGTTTTGCCCAACCCAACTCGGAAAATAGCACCAGACTGTCGTTCGGGTCGAGAGTGATGCAGCCCACCAACTGTTCCTGCTTCCGCAACCTGGTTACTTGAGAACCCTGGGCCGCGCGGCCCATTGGCGGCAGTTGTTCATCATCGATCTCAAACCGGAGGACTCGGCCTCCTGAAGTTGCGATCGCCACTTGCTCGCCGACTTTAGCCAGACTCGCACAGCGCAGCCGATCGTCCTCCTTGAGTTTAACAACAGTAACGCCACGATTAGTCAAATCAGCAAATTCTTGCATCGCCAAGCGCTTAATTTTCCCTTGCTGAGTCAGAGTTACTAAATCCGCCGCCTCCGAATTTTCCGGCAAAATAAAGTGTGCAACTGTGATTTCCGACAAAGCGCGATCGGCACTGTCTTTAGTAGCACTCGGCGACAACAAACTAACGATCGGCCTTCCCCGGTCTTTGGCGCTACTACTAGGAATATCCGCCACTTTCAGCGGGTAAGCTTTGCCGTTAGGAGTTAAGACGACCAAAGTGCGATCGGTTTTCGTCAGATTGGCCGTCACAATAAAATCTTCATTTTTTTCTAAAGCTGAAACCGATTTTTCGCGACTTTTCGAGCGTGGCTTTTCCCCAGTCGGCAAGCGTCGCACGTACTGCTTGTGCGAAAATTCAACAATAGTTTCCTCTGGCTCTAGAACGGGCAATAAGTTCGGCTGAATCGTTGCCGGCGACAACTGCTTGACCCCAGAATTTTTCTTACCAGCAAATTGTGATTCAGCGTTTGCTGCGCGTGCAGTTCCATTGGCGAATTTAGTGCGGCGGGGGTCAGCGTACTTGCGTTTGAGCGATCGAAATTCCTTCTTTAAAGCCTTCAAAAGTTCGCGCCTGTCGCTCAACAACCGCTGCAATTCTTGAATATTAGCCATCAACTCATCAAACTCAGACTGCAAATTTTGCCTTTCCAAACCAGTCAGCCTACGCATCGGCATCGCCAAAATCGCATCAGCTTGACTTTCGCTCAAATTTAGGCGAACTTGGAAAGTTTGCTTAGCAGTAGAGCCGTCAGGAGAATTTCTGAGAATGTCGATCGCTGTATCGAGATTTGTCAAAGCCAACATTAAGCCTTCGACAATGTGACACCGGCGTTCCGCAGCCTGCAACTCGTAATTGTAGCGGCGGGTAAGAGTCACTTCCCGGAAATCCAGAAATTCCTGCAACAATTGTCTGAGCGTCAACTGTCGCGGTTGACCGTTGACAATTGCCAGCAAAATGGCCCCAAAATTTGTTTGCAGGTCAGTTTGTTGGTAAAGGCGAGCGAGAACCGCTTCAGGGGTAAATTCCCGCTTGAGTTCAATCACCACTCGAATCCCTTCGCGATCGCTCTCGTCACGCAAATCAGAAATACCGTCGAGGCGGCCAGCATTAACCAACTCCGCCACCTTTTCAATCCAAGCCGCCTTATTTACCTGAAACGGAAACTCCGTCACCACGATCGCCGTTTTAGTACGCACCTTGCGATTACCTGGCACTTCTTCCACCCCGGCCACACCCCTGACCGCAATGCTGCCTCGACCCTTAGTGTAGGCGTCAACAATGCCCTCTGTAGCGACGATTTCCCCCCCGGTTGGAAAATCCGGGCCTGGAATCAGTTCTATCAACTTCTCGTCGGATAGTTCCGGGTTTTCAATCAAAGCAATTAAACCGTCTACCACCTCCCCCAAATTGTGCGGCGGGATATTAGTTGCCATCCCCACAGCAATGCCCGTACAGCCGTTGAGTAACAGAAACGGCAACTGAGCAGGCAGCGCCGTCGGTTCCTGCTGGGAATTGTCAAAATTACCAGTAAAATCAACAGTTGCATCGCCGACTTGGGTTAGCATAGCTTCGTGGGCGATCGGTGCCAACCTCGTTTCCGTATAGCGCATAGCAGCCGCCGGATCATTGTCCACCGAACCGAAATTGCCGTGACCCGCCAGTAAAGGATAGCGGCTCGAAAACTCCTGAACCATGCGTACAAGAGCGTCGTAAACCGATTGGTCGCCGTGGGGGTGATATTTTCCCAAAACATCTCCAACTACCCGGGCGCACTTACGGTAAGGTCGGTCTGGCGTCAGACCGAGTTCGTGCATCGCATATAAAATTCGACGGTGAACAGGTTTTAAACCGTCGCGGACATCAGGCAAAGCTCGCCCGACGATCACACTCATGGCATATTCGAGGTACGATTGCTGCATCTCGGCGTGCAGAGGCGTAGAAATTACTTGCCCGGAAAGTAGGTTGAGTTGTTTAGCCATGAGTCCTTGTGTCCGTTAATTCCTGAGTGAAAACAGCCTCTGTCAATAATGCCGAGGTTCCCTGTCTCGATTGAAAAGCCTTTGCCGCAGGCGAACCGAAAGTTCGACCCAACCGCCCAGTTGAAGAATAAAAATAAACTTAACTTGTGAAAGCAGAATCAGAGTCCCGAAGACGGGCAACACTTGCCTGTTACTCTCCTCTCTTACCCTAACCTCTATGTTGCCTTCATTTGCGCCTACCTGTCTATTTACCTTCTGCTGTGAGAAGGTAAATAGACAGGAGAACACGGAATGCCAGAAACTCAGAACGTACTGAGGCTGTAGCTCTTCCTAGGAAAGCGTCAATCGATTTTAGATTTTAGATTTTAGATTTTAGATTGAAGCATTGACCCCACGGATAAATTCGGGGGCTCCTTGATCGGATACAGGTTTTTTATTTCTGGACGGATGAATCCGGGGGCTTGTATCCTCGATGCTTTCGGTCACGAGGGACTTGAGTCCCCGTCAATCTATGATAGAATTTAATTGCAATTAGGAATAACCATCTACACGAAGAAATATTCTATTCAGGAGAAACCCCAGATTGATCTCGTCTCGGTATAGTCGTAGCGTGGATCAAGCAGCAATGGTAGACGATCGAGCTTACCGTATTTTGGCAAGCGTGATGGACTCCGAAAGTATTACAAAAGAAAAGTAAGCGGAATTGGAATACCTCTGGTACTGGTACTTGTTCTGATCGTGTAGAGGCGACTGGACTATGAGTGAAGTCCCAGTTTTGGGCTTATTCAACCATAGAGCGTGGACGTGACTCGCTGAGAGTGTCAAAAATGCCGATATTGATGAATTCATCAGTCAAAAGCTCTCCGGGCGATATCTCCTAGTCTGACATCCCCTTGATGAACGCAAGCATCGATATTTTAAGCCGTTTTGAGGGGTTAAAACTGAGAATTAGGAATCTCCAACAATCCCCGCTAGATTCGCTACTCCGAATGCTGTGTGGGCGGGAGTATGTGAATAAACATGGCTTGATTCTAATGAGGAAGAAGGAAAATAATTATCACACATTCCCGAATCTAATACCAGTTCAAAAAATAGTGCAACTGTAGATCCGCGATCCAAACTGATATCCAGTCAATCAGTTCCCATCTTAAATCTAAAATCTTAAATTTAAAATTTAAAATCTAAAATCTAAAATGGTAGAAGCTGGAGGCTTGACCGAAAGAGAGGGTACTATAAGTCCAGGACGCACGGGTAGTCAGAAACCGGGTTTTTTCATAGCAATAGTTCGTTATAGCCCGCCGAAACGAGCAAAAACCCGGTCGCGAGTCGTCGTCCCTGCGTCCAGGATTGTACTAGAAACCTGCTACCTGAGAATCTTGAGACTGTCACCAGTAGCAGGTCTAGTTATAAAAAACAACTAAACTGTCTGTGTGTAGTAGTCTAAATGATGGTACTGGATGCTTCTAGGCATCTGTAAACCCTCTCACAGCTAGTGGCTCAAGGATATACATACGGGTTTTGCAGGGTTCCCGGCTGATGGCGCTAAAAACTCTGCATTTTTGACGGGGAATGTAGTCCCCGTGTCGTGTTCCTCTTTGGACTAAAGTCACAAAGTTTCTATACTTCCCATATTTATTTATGAAAACCGTTCTGATTGTAGAGGACGATTTGGTTAATGCTCGGGTTTTTTCCAAAATTCTGACTAAGCGGGGGGGCTTAGCCGTGAAACACACGGAAAATGTTGAAGAGGTGATGCAGATTGCTACCAACCGCGAAGCTGATTTGATTTTAATGGATGTGTCTCTTTCGCGCAGCGTGTACCAGGGCAAATCTGTTGACGGCATCAAGATTACTCAACTGCTCAAAGCTGACCCGCAAACGGCCTGGCTGCCGATTATTTTGGTGACTGCTCACGCGATGGCTGGTGATAAAGAAACATTTCTGGATCTAAGCGGTGCCGACGGTTACATCTCTAAACCTGTGGTAGACCATCAAGAGTTTGTGAATCAAATCAAGGCTTTGCTGCCTGATTGAGTGAACCATACATGAAGAAGGAATAAGAAGGAAGAAGGAAAAAGGAAGAAAGAAGAAAGAATTGTTTGTTTGAATCAACAAACAATTAAAACTCTAGAATTACAAAGTTTGCTTAAACTCTGAATCTTCCTTCTTCCTTCTTCCTGTCGATGTCAAGAAAGCACAATGCTATGAGTTCGGACTTGTAATTTGTGAGGAAAAAATTGAGATTTTTATGACGAGTGAAATCGAAGTGTGCGTTGCGGCGAGGAACCAAATTATCCTCAGCGAGCGCAACGCTGTTCACTCATTCATGCAATCTCAAAACTATGATTACTCTTCGTCCTCATCGAAGTCAAAACCGATATCATCATCATCGTCAACATCCGGGCCCAAAGTATCATCCTCAGTCTCAGCGACAAAATCGTCCTCATCAACCTCAACTTCCTCAAAATCCTCATCAGGCTCAAGATCAGACGGGCGCCCGATCTCATAACCGCTCTCGATCGTATAAGCACGGCGCGCAGTGCGATCGTCAAGCACCACATCCTCCTGCAAATCGTGGATATCGTCATCAAAAACAGCACCATCAAAACCCGCATCCTGCACCCCAGCATCCTCATAGGCATTGAACCCAGTACCCGCAGGAATCAGGCGGCCGATAATCACATTTTCCTTCAGCCCCCGCAGCCAGTCAGACTTACCCTCGATCGCAGCCTCAGTCAACACCCGCGTAGTCTCCTGGAACGAAGCAGCGGAAATAAAGCTATCAGTATTGAGCGAAGCCTTAGTAATCCCCAGCAACACCGGAGTATAATCCGCCGGCGCCCCACCAGTAATTGACATCGCCTCATTCACCTGCTCAACCTGCCGCAATTCCACCAACTCGCCGGGGAGCATGGTAGTATCGCCACCATCCTCCATCCTGACTTTGTTGGTCATCTGACGGACAATCACCTCAATGTGCTTGTCGGAAATATCCACGCCCTGAGACTGATAAACCGACTGCACCTCATTCACCAAAAAGGTCTGCACCTGTTGGAAACTCTCCAAGGCAGCCTCAAAAGTAGACTGCCGCTCCTTGAGCACGTGGAAGAACACCTCCAGAATTTCGTGAGGGTTAGCAGGGCCGTCGGTCAAAGCTTCGGCGACGCCGACGCGCTGTCCGTCGGAAACGATCGGGTTTTGACCGGGCAACAAAGGATACTCCTCAATCCGGCCATCATCCTCAATCACCGCAAGTTCCACAACATCGTCATCCGTAACCACACGAGCCGTCCCCGGCCGCTTGGCTAAAATACAAGCTTCCTTCGGCTTCCGCCCTTCAAGAAGTTCCTCAATCCGTGGCAAACCCTGAATGATATCCCCAGTCTTTGCCCGCTCAAACACCAGAATCACCAAATTGTCACCCCGCTGCACCAAATCGCCGTCGTCTACGTGCAGCACCGCACCGGCCGAAACCCGGTAAGGACGAGCCACCCTGAGCAAGAGTTTCGCCGATTCTGTCTCCGACGCAGGTACAACCTTCACAACTTGGCCGGACTCTTCGAGAACAACCCCCGGAGCTATTTCGGTACCAGCCACCAGCAGTTGACCCGGACTCACATCCGGCGTACTCGCCACAGAGATCGAAATAGAATCCGCATCTCGCATCACCAACAGTCGGCGCACTGGTTCGCCATGCCCCTCGCGGATGCCCCGGACGATACCCGCTTCTTTGCAGAGAATCTCTGTGCGGGCGACTACTGCCCCGGGCGCGATCGACTGCCCATCCTCCACCAACAGCCGCGTGTGAGTGCTGCCCTGAGTCGGATCGGCAGACACATCCCGCCGAATGACTAGCGATTCCAAAATCACCAACTGCAAGCGGAAAGTCTTGGAAACTCGATCGCCCCCATCGGCTGCAGTCATAGCCAACTCTTGCGACGCACTAACGTCTTCAGGCGAACCCCAAGCCGGGCCCGAACCGTCCGCCCCAAAAGCCATAGCATCATCTTCATCGGGCAGCAGCTCGATATCCGCCGCCAGTTGCGGAGCTCCCGAACCAATTTCCAAAATAAGCTGAGTCCGCAGCAGTTCCAATCCCTCGACAGATTTGACGCGCTCCCCATCCTTATAAGGAAGTCGCTGCACTGCTTTCAAGGAGATTGACTCATTCAGCGCCGTCTGAGAAGGCACTGGTGGCTTATCCGGCACCGGGAACTCCACCACCGGCCGCAGCAGCAAAGCGGGGCCTTCGGGAGTTTCGATATACTCCGCATAGCCCAACTCTTCGGCAATCAAGCCTGGGGAAATCTCTTGACCGGCGTTGACGATTTGACCTTCCCCGAAAGTTAGCGGCGGGCGGTCAACTACATGGAGCGTCCCCGGCTTGATCACAATTTCCCGGAGGATGTCATTTTTCTGAGTGATTTCCACTGCCCCGCTGGTTTGGCAGAAAATATCCTTAACGACTTCTGTACCGGCCTCTACGTACTGGCCATCTTCCACCAGCAGCAGAGAAATGTCTTTATTGACTTCGTGGCACTCTTCCGGTATCCAGAGCAGAGTCCCCCCCTTCACGACTTCGTAGCCAAGTTTAGCTTTGCCGCGCTTGTGGACTTCGACCCCGCCGTACTTGACAATGCCCCCTGTAGCTGTGCGGTAGCTGTCGTCGAGCAGTTCGGCGACGACTTCTCCGTTGATGACTTTGCTCCCAGGAGCAGTCTTCAGGGAAAACCGCTGCTTAGAAGATGTTTCGATCGTGTAGTGGTCGCGGCCACCTGCACTTTCGGCCCGCACGACTGCTTGGTCGAGCAGGACTTGGGCGGTGATAATTTCGATTTCTCTGGGGTCAGCGATGCGGACTACGCCACCGTGTTCGGAGACGAGTTTAGTTTCGGCAATCACGCTTTCGGCCGGAATGCGATCGCCATTTTTCACTGCCGGTTCCGCGCCTGGGGGCAAGTTGTAGACTTCTCCTGAGAGAATCCAAATCAGCCCGCCTTTGCTGGCTGTGCGGGTGGTGTTCCCTTGGCGGTCGGTTTTTTCTTCTGGCACCAAATCAGCAAATTTGGCTTCTCCGGCTAAGTCGGAAGCCACGTCTGTAGTCACTTTTTCAGTGGTTTTGCGGGCGGCGCGACCGACGATCGGCACTTCTGCCAAAACTTGACCGGGAATGGCGCGCTGTCCGTCTTTGACCATCAGAGTAGAACCCTGGACGATCGCCAATTCGATTTTCAGTTTTTGATTTTTGGCGCCGGATTTCCCTTCTTCAAAGCCGTCGCCTTCAAATACAAGTTTGCCGTTGTTTTCTGCCACCAGTGCTTCTTCGCCGTGTCTGGTGCGGAAGGAGCGAGTACGCAAGTTCTTGAATTTCACTACGCCGGGGAAGGGGGCGCGTTCTTGTTTGGCGACTTCTCCGGTGAATACCCCGCCGGTGTGGAAGGTACGCATGGTGAGCTGGGTTCCCGGTTCCCCGATCGACTGAGCTGCAATAATCCCGATCGCTTCTCCCATGTCCACCATTTTCAAGTGGGCGAGACTCCAGCCGTAGCAGTGCTGGCAAACCGATCGGGTCGATTCACAAGTCAGGGGCGATCGTAAATACACTTCTGCTACCCCAGCTTTACCAATTTCTGTGGCCAACTCATCGGTAATTGGCTGATTTCGGACGGCTTTTTCGCTGCCGTAAGTCACGATTTCCCCCGTTTTGGGGTGCACCGCATCCCTCGCCAACACGCGCCCTAGCAGCCTGTCCTTGAGGGGAATCAGCACTGTTGCTCCGTCGGTCATCGGCCGGACTCGAATTCCCCGCTGGGTGCCGCAGTCTACTTCGCGCACAATTACATCCTGGGACACATCCACCAAACGGCGAGTAAGATAGCCAGAGTCTGCTGTCCGCAAGGCTGTATCTACTAAGCCTTTGCGCGCGCCGTAGGAAGAAATAATGTATTCGGTGACGGTGAGTCCTTCGCGGAAGTTGGTTTTAATTGGCAAGTCAATAATTTCCCCCTGCGGGTCTGCCATCAATCCGCGCATTCCCACCAACTGCCGCACTTGAGAAATGTTTCCCCGCGCCCCGGAGAAGGCCATCATGTAGACGGAGTTTAGGGGGTCTGTGGCTCGGAAGTTTTTGACTACTTCGTCTTTGAGGTCTTCTGAGGTGCTGTTCCAGGTGTCGATTACTTTTTGGAACCGTTCTACTTCGGTGATTTCGCCTCTGGTGTATTTTTGTTCGGTGATGCGGATTTCTTCTTCGGCTGCATCTAGGAGCGATCGTTTTGATGGCGGCACCTGCAAGTCATCTACGCTAATCGAAACTCCGGCCCGTGTCGCAAAGCGGAAACCCAAGTCTTTGAGTTTATCTGCCATTTGCGCTGTACGGGCCGTTCCGTAGTGCATGAAAGACCAAGAGATTAATTTTTTGAGCTGACCTTTGTCAACAACTCGATTGCGAAAAACAATTTCCTTATTTTCTGTCATTTTTCTGAGTAGTAGTAGTAGTAGTAGTAGTAATTGGTAATTGGAGTATTGACGCAGGAGGCTCTCTTGCTGCGAGGCAGAGGGCAGTAGTAAGTAGGTTGGGTTGAGGAACGAAACCCAACATTTCACCCACCCAACATTTCACCCACCCAACATTTCACCCACCCAACATTTCACCCACCCAACATTAACCCAACCGTATTGATTAGTAATTAGTAAGCAGTAATGGGTAAATTTCCTAACTTAAATCACCATTATTTATTAGCGATTACTTATTAGTAATTACCCACCACCCCTTACCCATTACCTCCTAATTATTTATCACCGACTCAATAGTTTGGTGATAAATAATCCGGCCCGGAGTAGTGCGAATGAACTGATTGAGCACCTTGCCGTCTCCGTCTTCCCGAACTCGGCGGAACTTGTATTCTTTCGTCACGATACCGTCGGTAGAGCGTTCTACCTTCAGTGGTTCTCCTTCAGGTTCTATGTTTTCGATAGCGCCTTGAAACCTCACCCACACATAGGAGTGCAAGTCAACGACTCCTTGTTCGTAAGCTACAACCGCGTCGGTAAGGTTGGAGAAATAGTGACCGGCTCCTTTTTGAGCGTCAGGATTTTCGGCTGTTAAGTAATAGCAACCGAGCACCATATCTTGAGAAGGAGTAACGATCGGTCTTCCGGTTGCCGGCGACATAATGTTGTTAGAAGCCAGCATCAGCAAGCGCGCTTCCGCCTGAGATTCCAGAGACAAAGGCACGTGCACGGCCATTTGGTCGCCGTCAAAGTCAGCGTTAAAAGCCGGACAGACTAGCGGGTGAAGCTGAATTGCCCTCCCGTCCACCAAAATCGGCTCAAAGGCTTGAATCCCCAAACGGTGGAGGGTCGGCGCCCGGTTTAGCATTACCGGGTGTCCTTCAATCACCTCCTGAAGCACGTCCCAAACGCTGGGATCGTTGCGCTGAATCAGTTTTTTGGCAGCTTTGATGTTGTTGACCAATCCTTGGCGGATCAGGCGGTGGATGACGAAAGGCTGGAAAAGTTCGATCGCCATTTCTCTCGGCAAACCGCACTGATGAATCTTCAGCTTCGGCCCCACCACAATCACCGAACGCCCGGAGTAGTCAACCCGTTTACCCAGCAAGTTTTGCCGGAAGCGCCCTTGTTTCCCTTCAATGATGTCCGACAGCGACTTCAGCGGGCGGTTGTTTGCCCCCACCACTGTCCGGCCCCGGCGACCGTTGTCAATCAGCGCATCCACAGCTTCTTGTAGCATCCGCTTTTCGTTGCGGATGATAATCTCCGGCGCCAGAATTTCTTGCAGTCTCGCTAACCGATTATTCCGGTTGATGACTCTCCGATATAGGTCGTTGAGGTCGCTGGTTGCAAAACGCCCGCCGTCTAGCTGTACCATCGGCCGCAAGTCGGGGGGAATCACCGGAATCACATTGAGCACCATCCAATCGGGTTGAGATCCCGTAGCGATGAAGTTGTCAATTACCCGCAAACGTTTAATTAACTTTGCCCGTTTTTGACCTTTAGCATTAGCAATATCTTCCCGCAACTTTTCCGCTTCACTTTCTAGCGGAATGTTTTGCAGCAAAACTTGCAAAGCTTCAGCACCTATGCCTACTTCTACACCTGTGAGTGTGGAATCTTCGCTGTAAAGTTCGTCTTCTATTTCCAGCCAAGCATCTTCCGTGAGCAATTGCTTGTATTGCAGCTTTTCTGCATTACCTGCATTGAGGACAACGTAGGCATTGAAATACACGATTTGTTCGACATCTCGCAGCGGCATATCTAACAGAATTGCCATGTAACTCGGAATGCCTTTGAGATACCAAACGTGAGCTACTGGAGCTGCTAATTTGATAAAGCCCATGCGATGGCGGCGGACGCGAGATTCAGTGACTTCAACACCGCATCTTTCGCAAACAATGCCTCTATGGCGAACTCGTTTGTACTTCCCGCAATGACATTCCCAATCTTTTGCCGGCCCAAAAATGCGCTCGCAAAACAAGCCATCCATTTCAGGTTTTAATGTCCTATAATTAATTGTTTCGGGTTTTGTCACCTCGCCGGTTATCTGACCGTTGGGTAAAGTTCTCTCTCCCCACTGTCGAATTCTTTCTGGTGAAGCTAACCCTATCTTGACGTAATCAAAGCGTTGTTCTATCTTAGCCATTTTGACTCCAATTGATGATTTACAGTCGATTATTTGTGGTAATTTATCTTTTTTGTTGGCTTTTTTTTGCGGCTTAAATCAATTTTATTCTCCTCTATATGTGACATTCCTTTTGATATCAGAAATGACATTTCTGGATATCCCAAATTCCTGAGCAATTTTAGCAATGGATTCTCCGGCTTGAATTCGTTCTCTGATTTCAAGAGCTTGAGCAAAAGTAAATTTGCGATCGAGATGTCCACCCATGCGAGGAAGTGGAACCTCTTGACCTGCTTCCTTCCAAGTGACGTAATATTTAATATCGTGTATGGTTTTGCGGCCGACACTGTATTCCTGTGCTACATCCTTCATCCTCTCTCCTGCTGCTAGCTTTTGTCGAATTTCTCGCACCTTTTCCCAATCTAATTTGGCATTGGAAAGAGGATGACTTTTGCCTTGAGTGCGTCCTTTCTTAGAAGCATCTAACAAATTTTGAGTGCGAGTACCAGCCCAAAGGTGTTCTGGATTGATGCAACTGGGATTGTCGCAGGTATGACAAGCATCCATCGAAGTCGGAAGTTCATATCCTAATTTATCCGCTAAAACAGCACGGGTAACTGATTTCAACTTCCCATTTTTCCAGTATCTGCCATAACCTTGACCATCCTTTCCACCTTGGAAAATGATGCAGCCGCTGTCTTGAATTTCTCCTAAAAAATTTGGTAAAACTGTAGTGAAGTTATCGGGAATATTTGTCTGAAGTATCTTAGTAATAGTTTCATGTTGTACTCCATACTCTTTTGCTAGGTGGTTCTTGATGGTTCCAGATAAATATTTAGTCTGAATTTCCCGTAGTTGTGCGATCGACAATATGCCAATACCGGGAATACTTTTGCGTCTGGGAGTTTTGCGATCGCGCCCAATCATCTGCCCGGTATTCTCAGCAGCAGTACCTACTACCAGATGTGCGGGGTTGATGCAGCTTCGATTGTCGCAGGTATGGCAACCAAAATAACCGGAACCGAGGAACCCTGCTATTTTCGATTCGAGGACTAATCGGTGGACTAATACTGTTTTGCCATCGATCCACTTGCGCCCGTAACCGTTGCCAAACTTGCTCCCTTGCCAGTTAATACAGCCTGTCGCCCGGTCAAATTCTCCTTCTATTCCTGGGACAACTGTTACAATAGTCATGTCAGCGTCTCTCCTCTTAAGAGCGTTGATTCGCCTCACCAGTGTTCGTACCACTGCTGAGGCATTTTAATTGGGACTTCTCGATTTTAGATTTTAGAGGTGAGATGTAAGATTGAATGCTGTCAAACAATTCTTCAATCTAAAATCTAAAATCTAAAATCTAAAATCCCTAATCCTCGTCAAGTTCGTCACGAGAAAGCGATTCGTAAGTAGGCCGGGAGGGCGATCGCTTGCCCCCAGCATCTGCCATCAAATCCACCTCAACGTGCTCGCTGCCCTCGTCGGACGTATTCACCTTGTGCACAGCAATATCCAAGCACAAAGACTGCAACTCCCGCATCAGCACCTTGAAAGATTCCGGCGTACCGGGGCGCGGGATAGCTTTGCCTTTGACGATCGCATTCAGCGCTTCATTCCGCCCCTGCATATCGTCCGACTTCACAGTCAGCAACTCTTGCAAAGTATAAGCGGCGCCGAACGCTTCCAGCGCCCAGACTTCCATTTCTCCGAACCGCTGACCCCCTTGCTGCGCTTTGCCGCCCAAAGGCTGCTGCGTTACCAGCGAGTAAGGGCCTGTGCTACGGGCGTGGATCTTATCGTCTACCAAGTGAACCAGCTTCAGCATATAAGCGATGCCGACTGTGATCGGGCGATCGAACGGTTCCCCAGTTCGGCCATCGTAGACAATAGTCTTGCCGGGGTGCTTTTCGTTAAACACCCAAGGCTTGCCGGTTTTTTCCCGTGCCTCCTGTAGCTTACCGTGTACGGTTTCCCGCGACTTTTCAGCCCCGTGCATTTCATCAAAAGGCACCATCTTGAACCGCATCGAGAGATTTTCGCCGGCCCATCCCAGCAAGCACTCAAAAATCTGACCCACGTTCATCCGCGACGGTACGCCCAAGGGATTGAGAACTATGTCAACGGGAGTCCCGTCGGGCAAATAAGGCATATCCTCCATCGGCAGAATCCGGGACACAATACCCTTATTTCCGTGGCGGCCGGCCATTTTGTCGCCGACTTGAATCTTCCGCTTTTGAGCCACGTAGACGCGGACGACCATGTTGGCGCCGGGGGGCAGTTCGTCGCCCTGTTCGCGGGTAAACACCCGCACGTCCACCACGCGGCCTTTTTCGCCGTTAGGGACGCGGAGGGAATTGTCGCGTACGTCGCGGGCTTTTTCGCCGAAGATTGCCCTCAGCAGTTTTTCTTCCGGCGGTTGGTCGGATTCGCCTTTGGGGGTGACTTTGCCGACTAGGATGTCGCTGGCTTCTACCCAGGCACCTTTGCGGATAATCCCCTGTTCGTCTAGCTGGCGCAGCGCGTCTTCGCCGACGTTAGGAATTTCACGGGTGATTTCTTCGGGGCCGAGTTTGGTTTGGCGGGCTTCGATTTCGTATTTTTCAATGTGAATCGAAGTGTAGACATCTTCGTACACCAAACGCTCGCTAATTAGCATCGCGTCTTCGTAGTTGTAGCCTTCCCAAGGCATATAAGCTACGAGGATGTTGTGTCCCAGAGCGAGTTCTGCCCCTTCGGTCGAGGAACCGTCGGCGAGCACTTGACCGGCAACTACTCGATCGCCCTCATAAATCAGCGGACGCTGGTTTAAACAAGTATCCTGGTTAGAACGCTGATATTTTTGCAGTTCGTGTTCGATGCAGCCAGCATATTTTTGCTTCCAAACCGAGGGCTGTTTGACTTTGAGATCGTCGTATTCCTTAATCAGGAAATGTTCTTCGCTGGAATTCGATTCGGCATCTACAGCCAGGGGTTTGACAATAATCCGGGTAGCGTCGATGTAAATCACCTCGCCATCTATCCGGGAAACCACAACCATCCCCGAATCTCGCGCCGCCTGAGCTTCCAAGCCCGTACCGACGAGGGGCCGTTCTGGTTTCAGTAGCGGCACAGCTTGCCGCTGCATATTCGATCCCATCAGAGCTCGGTTGGCGTCGTCGTGTTCCAAGAACGGAATCAGCGATGTCGCGACGGAGACGATTTGCACGGGCGAAATCGCCATGTAGTCCACCTGCATCGGAGTGGTGGTAGTGAATTCTTGGCGGTAGCGGACGGCTACGGTTTCGCCCAAGAGGTTGTTGTTTTCGTCGAGGCTGATGTCTCCGGGGGCGACGCGCAAATCGTCTTCTTCGTCGGCTGTCATGTAAACAGGGGCTTTGTCGCGCAGCACCCGTCCTTTTTCTACTGGATAAAAAGGAGTTTCGATGAAGCCGTAGGGGTTGACTCGGGCGTGGGTTGCTAAGGAACCGATCAGACCGGCGTTAGGACCTTCTGGTGTTTCGATCGGGCAAATCCGGCCGTAGTGGGACGGGTGAATGTCCCGTACTGCAAACCCGGCGCGTTCGCGAGTCAAACCTCCAGGGCCCAAGGCGGAAAGCCGACGTTTGTGAGTCAGTTCTGCCAGAGGGTTGGTTTGATCCATGAACTGGGATAGCTGGGAGGAACCGAAGAATTCCTTGATTGCTGCTACCAGCGGTTTGGGGTTGACCAGAGAGGCGGGGCTGAGGGAGTCGGCATCCGAGACGGTCATTCTTTCGCGGATGATCCGTTCTAAGCGGTTGAGGCCGACTCGGACTTGGTTTTGCAGCAGTTCTCCGACACTGCGGACGCGACGGTTGCCTAAGTGGTCGATGTCGTCGGTGGAACCGATGTCGAATTCGAGGTTAATTAAGTAGTCGATCGCCGTCAAGATATCTTGCGATGTCAGCACCCGCGTGGTATCGGGGACTGTCAATCGCAATTTTTTGTTGAGTTTGTAGCGGCCGACTCGGCCCAAATCGTAGCGTTTGGGGTCGAAAAAGCGCGAGTTGAGGAGCTGTTCGCCTCCCGCCACGGTGGGGGGTTCACCGGGACGTAGTTTGCGGTAGAGCTCCATCAAAGCTTCTTCTTCGCCGAATTGTCCTTCTTTCTCGATCGTCTTTTGGAAGTATTCCGGGTGGCGGAGTGAGTCGTAGATTTCGCCGTCTGTGAGTCCGAGGGCTTTGAGCAGCACCTGGGCTGAGAGTTTGCGGGTTTTGTCGATTCTGACCCAGACTAAATCGTTTTTGTCTGTCTCGAACTTGAGCCACGCGCCCCGGTTAGGGATGAGCGAGGCGTTATAGGAACGCCGACCGTTTTTGTCGGTTTCCGATTTGTAGTACACGCCGGGGGAACGCACGATTTGGTTGACAATCACCCGTTCCGCGCCGTTGATGATGAATGTGCCGCGCTCGGTCATCAAGGGTAAATCGCCGATGAAGACTTCTTGTTCTTTGATTTCCCCTGTTTCTTTGTTAATCAGGCGGGTGGGGACGTACATTTGCACCGAGTAGGTGCTGTCCCGGCGCTTGGCTTCGTCCACATCATATTTGGGGCGCTTGAGTTTGAAGTCTTTGCCCATGAAGTGGAGTTCCAGCTTGCCCGTGTAGTCTGTAATCGGGGAGAAGCTGTCGAGTTCTTCGATCAGCCCGGCTTCTAGAAACCAGCGAAAACTTGCCCGCTGGATTTCGATCAAATCGGGCAAGGTGAAGGCGAATTCTGTGTAATCTTTAGTGGTCATGGGTGTCCTTTTTCCGCAGTGGCTCTAGCTTTTTACATGGCGCCAAGGCTGGGCTTTTTTACCTTGTTGCGTTTTTTTGATGGATTGTGTGAGAGAATTTATATGATGTTTTCGATCGCCTGCCAACTGCTGCAACGGTTATTATTGCTTGGGGCTCGCAGTATTTTTGTGCGGATTTTAGTTTCGATCGAGATGCTTTTAGCTCTGATATCGTGGTATCCCGGGGTGAATTCCCTACACTTTTGACTCCTAAAATTGACTTGACAGCTATTGCCAAATTGCTGAGGTTCCAAGTTTCTTCTGATGTGTAAGTTTGAGTGTGTAAGTTTGAGGTATTGCCTGAAGTTTTGACCTATCCCGAAGTTTAGCGTACTCGCGTTGTGTTGGTAGTTCCTGGGCGACATCGCAGGATCGGATACTAAGCCAACGCCCGATCGGTCGGTTCTTTTTATTATAGGACGCAAATCCGATCGCAACAGGCAACGCCAAAAGAATCTCCAATAAAGGATGAATCCGGTTTTTCTGGCAGGATAGAAATGGGATTATCCCGATCGCTGGCTCCTAAATCAACCTGTTTTCCTCGTTTCTCTGCTCTGCTATAACTAAGCTGTTGCGCGTTTAAATTGCATATTCTGGACGGGCTAGAAGCCCATCCCACAATAATTTGAGTGATTTTTGACACACAATTTAAATGGAGAACAGCTTAAACAGAAAAGCCGAATAGCTGACAGGCATTTTCGGTTGTCTGCTGGGACAAAGTTAAAAGAGAAACTCCTCTCAATTTAGCAACTTGCTCGGCTACGTAGTAGACGTAGGCTGGTTCGTTGCGTTTTCCCCGCTGGGGTACGGGGGCGAGAAAAGGGCAATCTGTCTCGACTAGGATGCGATCGCTATTTACCATACAAGCTGATTCTTGTATTTGCAAGGCTTTTTTAAAGGTGACTGTTCCGCTAAAACTGATGTAGAAACCTAGGTCTAAAAACCATTGGGTTTCTTCGGGTGTGCCTCCCCAGCAGTGCATGACCCCGCGCACTGGCCCGCGAGTCTGCCAAAAGTTCCTCAGCATTTCGGCCATTGGGGCGGCGGCGTCGCGACAGTGGATAATGACTGGTTTGTCAAGTTCCTGGGCGATTTCAAGCTGTGCCTCAAACACTTTAAACTGGTGTTCTCGATCGTCAGCTTTATAAAAGTCCAGTCCGGTTTCGCCGATCGCTACTACCCTAGAGTCCGAACTTGCTAATTCCCTAATCTGGCTCGCAGTCTCGTCTTTCCACTTGTCCGCATCTAGGGGGTGAAGTCCAACCGCAAACGAGACTTCTGCAAACTGATTGGCGATTGCTTGAATGCCGGCAAACTCTTCTGGCTCTACACAAGAATGAACCAGCCGAACTACACCAGCTTCGCGCCAGCGTTCTCGAATGGCTTCTAACTCAGATTTGTAGATTTCAAAGTTGATATGAACGTGAGTGTCGATGAGCTGCATGGGGGAAGCAGATTAGAGGTGATACGGGAGAGTCTTGGTGGGATAGGGCGAGGGGGGAGTGAGAGAGTCGGGGAGTGGGAGTGGGAGAGAGTGTGTGGGAAAAATCTTCCGTCTTCTTTCTTCCTTCTTCCTGCTTCACGCTTGACAATTCCCGCATCCAGGATACCCGCCACGTGATTCATCCGTCCAGAAATAAAAAACCTGTATCCGATGAAACTTGCCGAACGTATTTATCTCGCGCAAGTCAATGCTTCAATCGAAAATCGAAAATCGAAAATCGAAAATCGATTGACTTCTTCCCTCAACATCCATCCCTTCAATCTTGTACACTGCTTCGTTGCCGAACTTTCTGCTTCCTTAAGATGCTACCGAGGATGCTTCGTGTGGCTTGAGGGTTCTTGCCAAGCGGGACTTTTTGCGAGCGCCGTTGTTGCGGTGGAGTACACCTTTTTTGACAGCTTTGTCAATTTTGCTGTAGGCCTCAGACATTCGCTGCTGAACTTCTTGCATTAATTCCGGGCTCGGAGCTGCGGCGTACTTGTCTACCGCAGCGAAATACTTCTTCATCAAAGTTTTGACCGCTGACTTGTAAGATTTGTTGTACAAGCGGTTACGTTCGGCGATTTTGACTCGTTTGACGGCGGACTTAATATTTGCCATAGTTCAGTTGCTGGAAGTAGGTATTCATGGATACGCCCTAGTCTAAAGACAGTCTCAAGACACGGGGATTTTCAAGGACAACCTTTTCGGGATCGATCCGCAAAAAGCTTGATTTTTAATGGGGGAGTGAGACAGCCACTCTCCCTTCGCTCAGATTGAGCTGAGTCTGTGGCTACTTTTTGGCGACGCCCGCGCAGTAATTTTTTATTGACTCATTTAACTGCCTGTTTTTTACCCCTGACAATACCCAAAGGTATGACATGGGTGTTAAGGAGGCGTTTTGCGGTGTTTCCACCGTCACGAGTTAAAGTCACGGTTTCTTGCGCGCAATTTTCAAGTATACAATAATTTGCCGTTTTTTTATAAAAAAATTATCAGGTGTTGGAAAAACTAATATAGCACCTATTCTGCTTAAAATCCCATTCTCTGAAAAATCCAAGTTAAGCTATAACAAAGAATACGGGTTATTTGGGCTTCGGCAAGAAGCACTTACCGAAGGTAGAAGGCAAAAAGCTGAAGGTAGAAGGTAGAAGACAGCCGGATCAGAAGGTAGAAGGTAGAAGGCAGAATCAAAATTTTTCCGCTCAAACACTCTCCCTCTCGGATCTTATCGGCGTCGGACACTCTCCCCCCTCTGCGTTCCCACCCTCTCCCTCCGCACCCGGTTCTCTAGCGGGCAATTCCTAGAGAAGGTTGTGACTTGTCCTCAGTGTTGCAAAATCCTCGACAGAGATTTAAACGCTGCACTGAAGCCTTGGAAAATGCCGCGACTCTCGCGGTTTAAGCTTGTGGACTGGTGGTGGCCTACTTCTCTAGGAGAACCCCGCAAAAATCCCCAATTGTCAAGCAAATGTTAGTGAAGTTATAGACGGCATTCCTAATCTCCATGCTGCGAATCATTACTCAGTGGGTTGAGGCACAAGCTGAACTGCGACGGATCTGCGATCGCACCCATGACGAACTTGTTGTTCACAAAGAAGCCACCGTGCGCGAGGTGCTGCAAGCTGTAAGGCGCAGAGGCGATCAGGCTGTGCTGCACTACACTGCTGAATTTGACCGCATGACCCTAAATGTGGAAGATTTACGGGTGAGTGGCGCCGAATTGGATGCTGCTTATCAGCAGGTGTCTAAAGAATTATTAAATGCAATCCGCACAGCTTGCAAACAGGTAGAGGCGTTTCACCGACAGCGCGTACCCAAGTCTTGGGTGCAGTTTGGTGATGACGAGATTGTTTTGGGCAAGCGCTACACGCCGGTCGATCGAGCGGGAATCTACATTCCTGGCGGTCAGGCGTCCTATCCGAGTTCGGTGATCATGAATGCGGTTCCTGCGAAGGTCGCCAAGGTGCCGAGACTGGTGATGTGTACTCCCCCCGGACAGGAGAAGAAAATGAATCCTGCGGTGCTGGTAGCGGCTCAGGAAGCGGGAGTTGATGAGATTTATCGAGTCGGCGGGGCGCAGGCGATCGCAGCTTTAGCCTACGGTACGGAAACTATTCCGAAGGTGGATTTAATTACTGGGCCGGGGAATATTTACGTCACCCTGGCTAAAAAACTGGTTTACGGGACTGTGGGGATCGATTCTCTGGCTGGCCCGTCGGAAGTGCTGATTATTGCGGATGGTTCGGCGAATCCTGTCCACGTCGCTGCGGATATGTTGGCTCAAGCTGAGCACGATTCGATGGCGTCGGCAATTTTGCTGACGGCGGATTCGGTGCTGGCTAGGAAGGTGGTGGCTGAGGTAGACAGACAGTTGGCAAATCACCCGCGCCGAACTTTAACAGAAAAGGCGATCGCCAACTATGGCTTAGTCGTAGTAGTTGACTCGCTCAAAGCGGCGGCGGAACTCTCTAACGAGTTTGCGCCCGAACACTTGGAATTGCAAGTTGCAGATCCTTGGGCTTTGCTCGAGCAAATTCGCCACGCTGGGGCGATTTTCTTGGGATGCTCGACGCCGGAAGCTGTAGGTGATTATTTGGCTGGCCCGAATCACACTTTGCCGACTTCTGGGGCTCCGCGCTATGCGTCGCCGCTGGGTGTCGAAACTTTTATGAAGCATTCGAGTTTGATTCAATATTCGCCGGCTGCACTTAAGAAGGTGAGTAGGGCGATTAATGTTTTGGCCGAAGCAGAGGGGCTTCCTTCTCACGCTGATTCGGTGCGGCTGCGGACTGAAAATGAGGGAAAGGGTGAGTTTTAGATGGTAAATTTGAGATGGGCGATCGGCAAAATACATAGGTAGTCAAAAGCGAGTGAAATGCAATGAAAGGAAGCAATTCTCTTGCGATTATGGTAGCTTTACATTCTGTGACAATCGACCCAGTTGATTTGCACCTACTTACTTACGCACTGAGGGTTTAAGAAACCCGGTTTCTTCAAGAATCTTGCTGAAAAGACGCAATTATGTTAAGAAACCGGGTTTATGGGTAGGTAATAATTATGTTGGTGGGAAGCGCGAAATTGTGGACAGTAGGCGAGAATCATCGAAAAATTTAAAGTCTAAATATCGGAAATTTAAAGGTGCATGGTATTGAATACTGTTTTGGTAGCGATCGACAATTCAGAGCTTGCAGAACGGGTTTTGCAAGTTGTAGGACAATTTCAGCTAGAATCGACGGCCAAGGTGATTCTAGTTCATGTTGTGAGTTCTGGTAGGTCGGATTTTGACGCGGTTGTCGATCGACCTCACGCTCAGGGAGATGAGATTGCTTACCGAGAGGTAGAGAAGTTGCTGCAATCTTATCAGGAAAAGTTGCCTTGCCAGAGTGAATTGGAAATTGTATCGGGACAACCTGCAGAAGAAATTGTCCGTTTGGCTCATATCTATAAGGCGGATTTAATTGCGATCGGCTGTCGGGGTTTGACTGGTTTAAAGCGAATTTTGGAGGGTTCGGTGAGTGCTGAAGTTGTGGCTGAGGCTCCTTGTTCGGTGTTGGTGGTGCGGGCGAAGTAAGTAGGCTGGTAAATGCGATCGGGAGCATCTCAGTTTTGCATTTACAGTGCGAGCGGGGACGCTCGCACTACAATAAAAAAAATGCTTTTTACAAAACTGAGATGCTCCCATGCGATCGACTATTGCATTTACATAAACCAAGATAGCTATTAATACCAAATCCGGGTATCGTACCCCCTTGATGTTTATTGACACTCCCCTGCCTGAAGGCGAGGGGATTCTTGGTTCTGCGACATACCTTAAAACTATCTATCCTTGCGGCAGTGTTTAAACCAGGTATCCGTTCAAAAGAACCAAATATCGAGCTTAATTTAGATAGCCTCGCGAGGGTTTGTCTCCCCAAGCTTTCGAGAATTGCTTCTCTTGTTTCTGTGGGGCACACAGTACATTTTAGAAATAAAAAGTTTAGTCTCTGATTTTGGCTTACATTAGTTAGCCCAGCTATGTTTTTCGTGGTTTTCGCCACCCACTAACCATTATTGTTTTCCGACCAGTCGTTTGAGCGTGGTGTCTCTTATGTATCGGCGGTTATTCTACCTGTAGTATAGTTATTGTACTCTACAATGAACACAATGCAAGAATGTTCAAGAAAACACTTAACAAAAGTTGATAATTAATTAAAGCCGTCCTAGAAGGACGGGGCTTTAGACCCAATTTCTTGGTAACCCAGATTTGGTATAATATCATTGGTTAGTTGAATGTAAAAATTAACGACCTATCAAATATATGCTTTTTGTCAATTTACAGACCAACTAATAAATAAAAAACTTCCAGTAAGCCATCGCTTTTAACCGCAGAGTAACGGGGCTACAAAAAGAGCGATTCACGATCGGGATAGCTCCGCTTCAGGCTCCTTTGATGAATTGATATTATGATAGACTCGAACCAATGGCTAAGCATTATCATCTATGCCTACAACTGCGAATTGTCTAAAAATTCCTCTGCGCGGTGTTCTGGTTGTTCCATTTGTTCTACAAATCTTTACAGCAGTGAGCTTAACAGGTTGGCTTTCCTTACGCAATGGACAAAAAGCGGTTAACGATGTGGCTGCTCAACTTCGTCAGGAACTAATAGCACGCATTGAAGGAGAACTCAAGCAATATATCAACAAACCTCATGATATCAATCGTGTGAATTCAGCCGCTTTTGCACAGGGCCACATGGACATGGTGAATGGCCGCAACGCTAAGCAATTTTTAACCCAAGTGCAGATATCCCCTTTTGTTTTTTCATCCTATTGTGGCGATGCTCAAGGATATTATCTGGGTGCGACTCGTCGAGAGTCAAAAATCGCGATGACTGCGAGTAATCAAGAAACAAACTATAATTTTTATTTTTATGAAATGAATAATTGGGGCGATCGGCAAAAATTCCTAGAAAAGGTAAACGCCCCTTACGATCCTCGCCAACGCCCCTGGTATCTTTCTGCTGTGAAAGCAGGGAGGCCTACTTGGAGCAATATTTTTGTGAATATTGTCAACAATGGTAAGCCTGCAATTACTGCCAGCGAACCTGTCTATGACTCAGAAGGTAAACTTCTGGGTGTCTGTGCCACTCTTGTTGTCCTCTCAGAAAATTTAAGGGAATTTCTGGGAAGTTTGTCTATTGGTAAAACAGGTAAGGCTTTTGTGATGGAGCGATCGGGTTCAATGATTTCTAGTTCCACAACAGAGCCACTAATCAAAGGACAAGGTAAAGCTCAGAAAATGATTGACGCCGTGGAAAGTAGGGAACCATTTGTGCGGGAGACAGCCAAATATTTGCTGAAATATTTTGGTAACTTTGACCAAATTCATAAATCAGAACAGTTAGAATTTACCCTCAAAAGTGAGCGGCAGTTTGTTCAGTTGCTACCGCTGAATGATGGTAGAGGCATCGATTGGCTAATTGTACTCGTCGTGCCTGAATCTGATTTTATGGAGCAAATAAATTATAATAGAAATACGACGATTATCCTTTGTCTGTTATCACTGGTAATCGCAACAGGATTAGCAATTATCACTTCACAATGGATAGCTAAACCTATTCGGCGATTGAGTCAAGCCAGTCAGGCGATCGCCAGTGGAAATTTCGAGCAAAATGTTCCCGACACTCTCGTAGAGGAATTGGTAACTTTATCAGTATCTTTTAATCAAATGAGTCACGAATTAAAGAACTCTTACCACACCCTTGAACAAAAAGTAGAAGAACGCACTCAAGAACTACGGGAGACTCAAGCCCAACTCATCCAAAGTGAGAAAATGTCATCTCTGGGGCAACTGGTAGCCGGGATTGCCCATGAAGTGAATAATCCCGCGAATTTTATTCACGGTAATTTATCTCATCTTAGCCAATATACCCAAGATTTACTAGAGCTAGTACAGCTTTATCAAAAGTATTATCCCCAGCCGGTATCGGAGATTCAAGCCAAGTCGGAAGATATTGAGATCGAATTTTTGAGCGAAGACTTATCAAAACTGCTCAACTCTATGAAAGTAGGTTCAGAACGTATCCGCGATATTGTTAAATCTCTACGGAATTTTTCTCGATTGGACGAAGCAGATTTCAAAGCTGTCGATATCCATGAAGGCATTGAAAGCACCCTGATGATTCTGCAAAATCGTCTCAAGCCCAGACACACACATCCAGAGATTGAAGTGATCAAAGAGTACGGTAATCTGCCACCGATCGAATGTTATGCAGGACAGCTTAACCAGGTATTTATGAATATTCTGACAAATGCTCTGGATGCTTTAGATGAGCATCGGGTGGAGAAAAAGACAATTCGGATTAGTACGAGTCTGTATAACTCAGAATTGGTCAGAATTTGTATTGCTGATAATGGGTGTGGCATCACAGAGGAAGTCAAAAAACGGCTATTCGACCCATTCTTTACAACCAAACCGGTAGGAAAAGGTACGGGAATGGGGATGTCTATAAGTTATCAAATTGTGATCCAAAAGCATAAAGGGAAACTGTGGTGTACATCAGAACCCGGAGAAAGAACAGAGTTTTGGATCGAAATTCCCCTAACTCAAAGTGTTATTTAGTTGAGGATATTCGCGAACTGTGGTATTATCTTGCCGAACCCATGAATCCGGTCTATCGATTTTAGATTTTAGATTTTAGATTTTAGATTTTAGATTGAAGCATGGACCCCACGGATAAATTCGGGGGCAAGTTTATCGGATAAGCTGTCGCGCATTTAAATTGTAGGTTCAGGGCGGGCGGGACGCTAGGGCCCCTACTCCCCACAATAGTTTGATTATTTTTTGACATACAATTTAAATGCAGAACAGCTTACAGGTTTTTTATTTCTCCACGGATGAATCCGGGGGCTTGTATCCTGGATGCTTTCGGTCACTTCAAAGCTGTGGAACATTCAATTTTGATTTTTGATGACCCGTTTCCCGATATCACCGAACCATGCGGGCGAGATGAGGGGGAAAACCGCATAACCGCTGCAATCGGTAGAGTAGATATTAACCCTATTGCAGCAATCCCTTACTGTGCAAATTCTCCTCGATGTGCCACATTTCCTTCATATCCTCACCCGCAACTATCCCGTAAATTTCCGTGTAGATTTTCCCGTATTTAACCTTCTCTAAAGCTGACAGGATTATCAAGTCCTTGCGATCGAGTTCTGGTTTCAGCGTGACAAGAATCGACTCCAAAGTCCCATCCATTCGCCAATCACTGGAATATTTAGCCACCTCCTTTCCCCGCCCCAGTAAGGTATGGCGCTGTAAGCAAAGCGGAGTCGAGCCATTAACTCGGAAATTGGCATCAATAGCATACAACAGTCCCTCCGAGTCTTCCAGCACGTCGAAGCCAATAACGCCGAAATAACCCTGTTGATGAGCATATTTACCAATAGCGGCAATCATCTCAAAAAACCTACTCATGTCGGTTTCGCGGTAGTGAATCAGTCCCCCTAAATAGTTGCCCTCTGGAGTGACAAGTTGGCCGGTAGTGCCGATAAGCGTGATATTTCCCGTTTTGCTTACATAAAACTGCACGCAATAGTTCTGCACTTCATTCTTGACGAATTCCGAGACAATAATCGTATCCAGCAACTTAATATCGAGATATTTCCTCACTTCCTGCAAGCAGTAGTTCATATCGCTGGCGCTTTTGATAATATAAGTGCCTTCTCCAGAAAGTCCGTGAGATGTTTTAATCAAGTAGGGGAATTGCTCTGGTAACTGAATGCTTTCGAGATTGACTTCGTGCAGATTGTAGGTTTCGTATTTCGGACATTGCACGCCTAATTCTGCTAGCGTTGCTTTGCTGAGTAAGTGGTAGTGGATGTCGGGATGAACGGCGTGTTTTTCGGGTTTGAGATTGTCGAAGGGAAATAGAGTCAGGAGTTTGTCAAAGCGATCGCTCATGCTGATATCTTCGAGATAAGTTGAGCAGTCTATCATCTCCATACTGCTGTTACTGAAGCCCAAATGCTCCCGCCAATAGTCAATCAGCGACTTCGGCGGCTCATTAATTACAATCCCTGGGATGGCATCACCTAACACTGCCAGATTTTTCCAAGGTTCCTTCTGACCAATCTTGTCGAAAGAAGTTTTGGTGGCTTCACTGCTGCCGTCTTGAATAAAGTATTTTTTCCTGTTGGGATAAGCAGCCCAACTGGCGGTGGCAGGGTAATTTAGGATGAACGCATAACGTGCATCTGTGATGTCTGGAGCAAACAAATCGGAAAGAGAATTACCCTGAAAGTAAGGAAAGTCGTATGTTGAGTTCATAGAAACATCCCAGTCGAGTTTGAATTGAACTGTTTTCCTAGCTATTAAGTAGCTCGACATAATTAAAAGTAGGGTGGGCAAGGCCCGCCCTACAAATTGACAAAGTGTTTATCGATCAATACTTCGGACTGTTTTTGATTACCAACCGTAGAATAAGGGTTTCAAGCCTCGAAGGCAATGGAACTACCAACTGACATCATGTCCGGTCGAGCGACCGCGATTTTTGTAGGGGTGGGTTCACCAACAATACCTGCCCATAATTGACAATCTCAAAAACCCACCCCGACCGGGATATTAATTGATGTCAAGCTACTTAATAACTAGGAAACAAGATATTAGTTGCGGAATTTTAACTCTCTCCAACTAGAGAGAATGCAGCCTCAATAATTTCAACGATGGACGAGTTGTTTTTTCTTAGTGAACACAGCCACCTTGTCCATTTCTGAGGTTCTATAAGCACAAGCCATGTCCGTTGAATTATGCGCCCAGCCAACCCGCCCTTGAGGGTCTATGATGACGCACCCAGCTTCTCCTGCCACCTTAGATGCCAGAGTCTCAATGGCCATCTGCGCGGCTTCGTCTGGGTGCTTGCCGGACGCTAGAATGTCGATCGCCCTCTTAGCTAGAACTACTGGCATAATGGACTCGCCATCGCCTGTGGTCGAGCAACCGCCCTGTTCATTTTCAGCAAACAAGCCTGAGCCAATAATGGCGCTGTCGCCGACGCGACCGGCGGGCTTATTCATAGTGCCGCCTGTTGAGGTACCGGCAACTAAGGTGCCACTACTATCCAAAGCTACACAACCAACGGTATTGGGGCGGTCAAGAACTTCTTTTTCCTCCTCCCACTCTTCCTGTTGCTCATCCGCGATTAAGTCTTCTTTTGTACACATCTCGGCTCCACTTTCTGCAGCAAAATGTTCTGCATGATCCGCTACTAAGAACATGGGTTTTTTATCCATAATCTTTCGCGCCACTGAGATGGGATGGCGCACGCCTTGAACATTTGCGATCGCTCCCCAAGCTAAGGAACGGCCTTCCATGATCGCTGCGTCTAGCTCTACCTCTCCCTGGTTGTTGAGAACCGATCCAAAGCCTGCGTTAAATGTCTGATCAGCTTCCAGAACCCGGATAGCTGCCTCAACAGCTTCTGCTGCGGTACCCCCCCTTGTGAGCACTGCCCAACCAGCTTCTGCTGCTGCGGTACAGCCTGCATTGTTGGCTGCAACTTTCTCTTCTGTGATGGTTTTTGCTCCACCGTGGACAATAATGCTTATTACCATAAATTTCCTTTTTTACCTTAATAAATACTTAAAAATTCCTTAAATCAATAAATTTTTAAGTAGTTTTTTATCCCTCATAGTTTTATAGATTAGCGGTGTTTAATTTAGGCTTCTTCTATCTTCAGATGTAATTAGTTTTGCCGCTCTTTGTGTTCCTCCTGACCTAGGTATTTAATAATTTTTAATAAAAATTTGGCAAAATTATGTCAATAGTGTGAGCAAATTTGGCTTCGATTTAGTTAAGAAGTTTTAAATATTTAGGGAGTAAAGATGGGGTAAAACTTAAGGCGATGCGCTACACATTAACAGGCAAAATGGGTAAACCTGAAGAATGAGACTTTGCTGAGAGGGTGACAAGAGAGCTAGACCGATTGCTGTAAAAGGGATAGAGCATTTAGTCCTTGGCGAAAGTTCTGAGCTTTATGGGGCTTTAGGGCTATCAGTGCTAACATCTGATCTCGCCATAAAACTAGGGACTGACTCCAAGCACAACCAGATAATCCGAGGCCAAAAATACTGTGATGGGGAAAATTATTAGGGGTTTTTTCCGAGCGATCGAGCTAAGCTACGAAGTGGTTATATTGGAACTCCTTCCCGGCGATAGTCGCTAGCAAGTAAGCAGAAGTAATCTACAAAAATAAAGCTAAAAATTTGGTGAGACTTCCGCAATTTGGTTCCGAATACTAGCATCTATTTTTACGATTTTATAAATATTATTTTTATGCTAAATCGCGCTTGCCAAAGTTCATAATTTTGCTTAAACGTTGCCAGTAAATTCAGTCAATTTTAAGCTTTTAACTACTATTTTTAATGATAGTATTTTCAATAATCTTCTAATTTAAATCGATAAATATATGCAGATATGTGAATGGTTACATTTTTGAATAAATGAGATTATTTCGATTTAAATTATTGTTTTGTAAAAAGCTGGCTAGACTGGTCAGAAGTCGCGACAGAAACACTCTTTTCTTGATTCAAAGCTAGGTCTTAACCCTTAGTCTATCGATTTTAGATTTTAGATTTTAGATTTTAGATTTTAGATTGAAGCATGGACCCCACGGATAAATTCGGGGGCAAGTTTATCGGATAAGCTGTCGCGCATTTAAATTGTAGGTTCAGGGCGGGCGGGACGCTAGGGCCCCTACTCCCCACAATAGTTTGATTATTTTTTGACATACAATTTAAATGCAGAACAGCTTACAGGTTTTTTATTTCTCCACGGATGAATCCGGGGGCTTGTATCCTGGATGCTTTCGGTCATGAGACAGTTGGAGAGCTTCCCGCTATGAAACTCTAGGTCTCCGGTTACTACGACAGGATAAGGATTTTGAAGTGTCAAAATCGGGATCATTACCAGTTTTTTTCAGGGAAATAACTCCTCGACAATTTCGACATTCACTGCCAATATATTGGCAAAGCATGACCACGAATTTCAAAGGTGGTATCAAGCCCCCGGATTTATCCGTGGAATCAATCCAAAATCGAAAATCGAAAATCCTCAAGAAAGAGCATTTATCTCGCGCAAGTCAATTCTAAAATCTAAAATCTAAAATCGATTGACTCCCAAAAATTATCGTGACTATCAGCAGATTTCGATCTCGCCATTGAGTTCTGTTGAGAGCAAATTATACATATTTTTTAGTTTTTAAGGTTAATTATGAACTGTTTCTCCGTTGTGCTATATTAAATCTTTGGTCTCTAAATTCAGACTTTAAAGCCGCTTGGGTTATAGGAAACCACAGCCACTGCGTCGAAAGCTGGGGGAGATTAAGAAATAGCTGGAGACTTCGGACGCGACTATTGTATTGAATCGGTTGTGGAAAAATGTTAGCTCATCTCGATCATCGGAGTTGTCGATGGCTTTGAAGCATCTGAACTAATAGTTCTAAGATGGGTGGTTGACTCTCGCTCAAGTGGATGCTTAATAACTTTTGGTATAATGTCTTTAGCATTTTTTGTGGGGTCGTTCCAAAAGTCACCCGCTTTTTTATGACTTCTCCATTATCTCAAACAATTGCCCCCTCTGGGTTTTCCCTCGGTTCTCACCTCTCAGGCTTGGGATAGGAAATTATTTGTTTATGAATCAAATTAAACGTGTTGCCATAGTGGGAGGAACCCACGGAAACGAACTCACAGGAATTTACCTCGTGAAGAAATTCGATCGCGCGCCAGAGTTAATTGGGCGATCGACTTTTGAAACTATCACCCTGCTAGCCAATCCCAAAGCTTGCGAAATCGGGACACGCTACATCGATATAGACCTCAACCGCTGCTTTAGAAAGCAAGATTTAGAAAATCCCCATCTCTCCAGCTATGAAGCCCAGCGGGCGAAAGAAATCTACGGCATTTTTAGCTCAAAAAACACTCATCATCCCAACGTAATTATCGATTTGCACAGCACCACATCCAACATGGGGCTAACATTTATTCTCGCCAGCCATCATCCATTTAACCTGCAACTAGCAGCTTATTTAACCTCTGTGTATCCCCGCATCAAGGTACTCACTTCTACAACCAAGAATCATGATAGTCCTGTGCTGCGCTCGCTTTCGGAATTAGGCGGGACGCTGGAAGTTGGTGCAGTGCCACAAAGCGTATTAGATGCGTCTTTATTTCAGGAAACTGAGCAAGTTGTCGGTACGATATTAGACTGCGTAGAAGCCTACAATCAAGGCACAGTGCCTGCGGTCAAGAATCCCCTGACTATTTATCACACCATCAAGGCGATCGACTATCCCAGAAACGAGAACAGAGAAATTCAGGCAATGATTCATCCTCATCTACAATCCAGAGATTATCAATCCCTAAATCCCGGCGAACCGATGTTTTTGACCTTTGATGGTAAGTCGGTCTTGTATGAAGGTAAATCAACCGTATATCCCATTTTCATTAACGAGGCTGCTTACTACGAAAAAGGAATTGCCATGTGTTTTACCCAGAAGCAAATAGTCAGTTTTGAGTAGAAAATTTCAAATTATTTTTGAAATTTTTCCTGTGACAAAAACTCCTCTTTAGAAGCCCTAGTAAAAGAACGCAATTCCTTCCATATTTCCAAAGTGATAATACAGGTAATTAGCCACACCAAACCAGCAGTATAACCAGCAATAACATCGGTAGGCCAATGAACTCCTAGGTAAAGCCGGCTCAAACCAATAGCAGCAATTAATACAACGGTCAAACTGTAAATAGACCAGCGCTGCTTGGGAAATCGTACACCCAAAAAATATCCTAGCAAACCGTAAATAACCATTGAAATCATTGCATGACCGCTAGGAAAACTGTAAAATGTGACATTAACAACACGCTCCCAAAGTTGAGGTCGATCGCGGGCAAAAAGTTTTTTTAATAGTAAATTTAAACCGATCGCTCCACCACCCGCGAGCGCAATAGTTGCAGATTCAGATCGGTGATTGCGCGCTAGCAAAATAATACCCAACGTCAGACAAATCACTAGCAGCAACTTCGGTTCGCCCAAAAAGGTAAATCCCAGCATTATTTGATCGCGCAAGGGAGTGTGCAATTGCCTCAGAGCGAGTAAAATAGAGGTATCGAAAGCGTAACTTTCTTTTTCCAACACCTCTTCGGCAATAGTGGCAAATCCCCACATCGCCAAAGCCGCAACCGCAAGCCCGGCCAGCCGAATTATCGAAATGAGCGATCGAATTTTAGAACCCATTCTTGAACTAATTAAAATTTTAAAATTTCTAACTCAAAATAATACAACAAAGATAGGAAACGAAAACGCCTTACCCATCGTCTAGATTCTTGAGCAACTCTATTCTGAATGATTAATTGATTTTTCACTACCCACCTCAGCTTTTACATCCAATCGGCGAATGACTATACTCTCCACAAAATACATTTCTGCAATTTTGTTGACCTTGGGGTTGACAAGTCTTTCTAGCTGTGCTACTAACAGCGGAGTAAGTGCCCCGATCGCCGAAGCCAACACGATCGCCCAGCGTCTCGTTTCTTCCGCAGTCGCCCAAAAGCCCAACAACCCGCAATTCGGTCAGCCGATCGACTGTACCCTAGGCAAAGACTGTTTTGTAATGCTGTATTTCGATCGAGAACCCGGCCCCACCGCCGTCGATTTTGGCTGCGGGCGCCAAACCTACGACGGCCACGACGGCACAGACTTTGCCATTCCCGACGCCAAAGCAATGGCAAAAGGAGTTCCAGTTATTGCCTCCGCAGCAGGCAAAGTTTTGCGAGCACGAGATGGTGTGGTCGATCGGCGTTTACAAAACGAGACAGAAAAAGCCAATCTCGCAGGCACAGAATGCGGCAACGGCATGGTAATTGACCACGGCGGTGGTTGGGAAGCCCAATACTGCCACCTCCGCCAAGGCAGCGTTGCCGTCAAACCGGGTACGCAGGTAGAAAAAGGCACTGTTTTGGGCATGGTGGGAAACTCTGGGATGGCATCTTTCCCCCACGTACACGTAACTTATCGCTATCAAGGCAAAGCCGTAGATCCCTTTGTCGGGCCCGACGCGAAGGTAGGCTGCAACATCGCCCGCAATCCCATTTGGGACAAGCCTCTAGACTATATTTCCACAGGTTTAATTCGGGCTGGTTTTGCCAATAAGCCACCCGATATTAACGCTGTCTGGGAAGGACAATTTTCAGAGACTCAACTCCCTGTAAACAGTCCAGCTTTGTTGTTTTGGGTGCAAAGTTACGGAGTGCTCAAGGGCGATCGGGAACAGTACAAATTATTTGCACCCAACGGCACAACCATCGCCGATCAGACCAATGAAATTAAAGCCCCCAGCCGTACTTGGTTGGGTTATGTCGGCAAAAGAAACAGTACAAATTCTCCTCTGATTCCGGGAGTTTGGCGGGCCGAATACCGGTTGATGCGAGGCGATCGAGTTTTGGCAGAAGTCAAGCGAGAAGTAGAGTTGCGTTAGTTAGTTGACTGTTGACTGTTGACTGTTGACTGTTGGCAGTATTTAATCCGTGTAGCCGTGTCAAAATCACTCTCTTCCCTCTTCCTTCTTCCTTCTTCCCTCTTCCTTCTTCCTTCTTCCTTCTTCCTTCTTCCTTCCAAAGATTATTTCAGCAGCCAGCCAAATAATTCTCCGACACTCAACCGCAGTTCGCTAGCGAAGGAAGGCACAGGTAGCAGCATTTCGGGTTCATCAAATACTGCTGTCTGTTGCTGGGGAACATAAACAAAAACGCATTGTTCGTCGGGATCGATCAGCCAGCCCATTTGAGTTTGATGATTTAAGCAGTGCAGAATATTTTTAGTAACTTTAGTTTGACTTTGGTCAGGCGACAAAATCTCAATTGTCCAATCAGGAGCTATGGGAAAGACATTAGCAATTTCGCCGTTATCATCGGCGGGAATTCTGTTCCAGACAAATACTGAAACATCAGGCACTGTTGACCTTCCGCCAAAGGTACACCGGAGTTCTGGAAATGCTCGTGCAACTTTTTTGGGTTTTAATATAGCGTTAATGAAAATAATTAGTTCACATTGAGTCGCACTGTGTTTCCCCTGTGGCATTGGCTTCTGAATAATTTGATTATCAATGTATTCGCTGGCAGGTTTGGTTTCGGGTAGTTGGAGAAACTCTTCTAAAGTTAAGGATTTTAATCTTGTTTGTACCATTTTAAGTTCACCTCTAATGAAGTAGATCTTTTAGCAGCAGTCTAGTAATCAGGCAAATTGTTCCAAGCTTGAGCCACAATGTCGCTCAGCCATAGCCTCTGAGCAAAATCGAGCAGATTGTCGTCGGCTAGTACCTCAGCCTTCAATTCATCCAAAGACTGAGATCGCGATCGAGCTATTTGAATCACACCCGCGATCGCCGACGCCACCAATTCTTCATTCAGCGGCTGCTGCCGCAAAGCAATCATTTCTTGAGGATTCGTAGGAATGGGATAATTCATAAGAGTGCATACCGAAGGGAGTAGATGTTCAGCCGCTGTGGGGCTTCCGGCGAATCAGCTAAAAATCTGAGAACACTGTAAACTTATTTAAAACTAAATAAGTATTCGGGAGTATAGCCTACTTTGCTCCCTTGTCAACTCCCCCATCTTTATTAATTTATTCAGAATTGAGAGCCCAATCATGCAAGAAATTCTTTATCTAGAAGTTCCGACACCGGATACAGCAGCAGTCTGCACTTGGTTGCAGCACGAATTCGATCCCGGAATCGGAGAAAAAATTATTACTGCTGACGGCTTTCGCTTGCTTTCACCAGCCACAACAGCCGAGGTTCAGAAGTCTGGAACTCAAAATGGCAATCCAAAACCCGCCTTGGCTGACACCAATTCAGGAAACCAAAATTGGCGATCGACAGAACTTTCCACCTTTGTCTGGTCACTGCAGCGCACAACTTATTTAAAAGTCTTTCGTCTAGAAGAGGCGCCTGCGGGAGAAAAAAAGTTCCTGGAAGCTCTGAATCTTGCTGTAAGAAACAAGTTTCCCGATCGCTACCGGGAACCCCCTGTCATAGACCTCTCCAAGCAGTCAATTTTTGAGGCTCTTGCCCCCTATTACCCCTTGACCGTCAAATACTTCCAAAAAATGCCTAATGGCGAATATGACCTCAAGCGCGTCTACTGGTGGGAACAGCGTTGGCGCGAAGGCACTCGCAATCCTCAAACGCCAAAACAAGTAGTGTTTTTGAAGGAAGAGGGAAGAGGGAAGAGGGAAGAAGGAAGAGGGAAGAAGGAAGAGGGAACAGGGAAGAAGGAAGAAGACACGACTTTGGTATCTGATTCTGGCGATACTTTTTACGACTTAATTTATATTGGCGGGGCCTTGGGAGTGATTCACGCCGCAGTCATGGCGAGATTGGGCTACCGGGTGCTGCTAGTTGAACGAATGCCTTTCGGACGGATGAATCGCGAGTGGAATATTTCGCGGGATGAAATTCAAAGCTTAATTGATTTGGGTTTATTCACTGCTGCAGAAATCGAAACTTTGATTGCCAGAGAATACAAAGATGGCTACAACAAGTTTTTTGATGCTAACAATCCGCCCGTGGCTAAAGCGCCAGTTCTGCACACACCAAAGGTACTCAATGTAGCTTTGGACGGAGAGAAATTGCTGAATTTAGCGGGACTTAAGCTAACAGAAGCTGGTGGAGAAATTTGGGATGAAACTGAGTTTCTTAGAGCAGATGTTGCAGCAGAAAAAGTAGTAGTTAAGGGCCACCACTTGCCGACAAAAGCCGATCGCACTGCATTAGGACGGCTGCTGGTGGATGCAATGGGGTCGGCTTCTCCCATCGCTTGGCAATTGAACGAAGGGCGGACTTTTGACAGCGTTTGTCCGACAGTGGGAGCAGTCATCGACGGAGGATTTGAGCCGGGAATATGGGATTCCGATTACGGGGATGTACTCCACACTCACGGGGACATTTCCCGCGGACGCCAGCTCATTTGGGAGTTGTTTCCCGGCGCCGGCACAGAACTGACAGTTTATCTATTTCACTACCACCAAGTACATCCAGAGAACCCCGGTTCTTTGCTGGAAATGTACGAGGATTTTTTCGCAATTTTGCCGGAATACCGCCGCTGCGATGTCGATAAATTGGTTTGGAAAAAACCGACCTTTGGTTATATTCCGGGGCATTTTAGCAGCAACAGCAGCGATCGCTCCGTGGCGATCGATCGCCTAGTCTCGATCGGCGACGCAGCATCCTTGCAATCTCCCCTCGTTTTCACAGGCTTCGGCTCTCTTGTCCGCAATCTTTTCCGCTTAACAGACCTTTTGGATACAGCATTAAAGCACAATTTGTTGACGGCAAATCACTTAAACCAAATTCGCGCCTACCAGAGCAATATTTCAGTAACTTGGCTATTTTCTAAAGGCATGATGGTTCCTACCGGCAGCAGTTTGCCACCCCAAAGAATTAATTCAATGCTCAATACCTTTTTCGGTATTTTGGCAGCACAAAAACTCGCCGTAGCCGAAACTTTTATTAAAGACAGAACCGACTGGCTAACTTTCAATCGACTGGCGATCGAAGCAGCCGGAAAAAATCCTTCTCTCCTCTTGTGGATTTTAGATTTTGTCACCTTGGGGGATATTTGGCGCTGGCTGGGAAGTTACTTGAATTTTACTCTGCTGGCTTTGGCCAGTTTGCTATTCGGATGGCTTCCCAGCTTCGCCCGCAAGGTACAGCCTTGGTTGGAGCCCCGGTATCCTGCTGTTTGGCTGTGGCTGTTGGCTACCAGCTATGCTCTCACCTATGGCATGGGAAAGGGGAGAAAAGAGTGTTGAGTTTTGAGTGTTGACTCAAAACTAGCAACTCTCATATCCAATCCGTTAGCATCGGAATAGTAAATTCGAGTTCACTGTTGACTGTTCACTGTTGACTGTTTACTGTCAACCGTCAACCGTCAACATCATTCCGGTGTTACCGGAAATGATATCAGTTCGCTATCGAAAACTCGGCAATTCAATTTCAGCTAACGATCGACGTTTTTTAGAAGCCCGCAGCGGACTGGCAATCAAGCTCAGCCAGTCTGGTTGGGCAACTGCTGTAGGTTTTGCCACACTCGATCGCACTTCTTGAATGCCAAAGGTTTCAACAGAGTTCAAAATTTGAAAAGCCCTAGCCAATTCTTGAGCCTCCTCTTTGGTAGCAGTTTCCGGTTCAGACTCAGCCATCGGCAGTTCAGGTTCCGCCACCGGTTCGGCCAACTCAGGTGCCGGCTCATCAGGTTGGTAGGTTTCGCTCTTGTGCAATTGAATGCCGGATACTTCGGCTAATTTGTTGAGTTCTAGAGGGGCTGGGGATTCAGGCTCGATCGCCTCAACAGCAGCAGCTACCTCTGGAAGCTCTTCTGATTCCGACCAAGGTTGGACAGGGGAAGCGTTGAAGGCTGGCGGCACCGGCATCTGAGAGCTTTTGACCGCCGCGAGCAAAGATTCTAATTGTGCGCTGGCGGTGTCGAGATTATTGTCAGGCGGCTCCATCCTTGGCGACTTTACCTGCGGCCTGTCCAAACTTCTTTCCAAGGCAGCTTTGAATTGCAGAGTGTGGCGCTGCTGGCGCTGCAAGCGGGCTCGCAATTCCCTGCAAATATTTTCTGTGGCTACTAACTGGTGTAACTGTTCGTTGTAGCGCTGCACAGTAGACGCACATTCTCGCTCAACAGTCGCTAGCCTGACTTGGCTGGTTGCCAACTGACTTCTTAAACTTTCGACTAAAATTTCTTGACTTTGGAGGGTTTGATGGGAAACTTCCACTTTGCCAAACAGCCGCGTCAATTGTTCTTGAGTATTTGCGAGTTCTGCAGTCCGCTGTTCTAGCAAAGTTTCGCGATTCTGCAAGGTTTTTTGGGACTCTTCGAGAGCTGTTTCTAGCTGGGCGATGCGCTGTAAAAGGTCGCGGTTGCATTCGTGCAGCGCTTGCATGAGGGTGACTGGGGTCGATCCTTTGCCCTTGGCCTGTTCGGCATTCCCAAGCAGATTTTTTAGATTCTCTGACATCGGGGGCGAGCCCGCCTCAGTCGGCTGTGTCGGAGATTGCGAATTTTTTGTTTCAGGTTTTGTGGGAATTGCATCTACGCTGATGGCGTTGGGAAAATCTACTGTTTGCCAGTCTTCTTCTGGCTGTTGGGGAACCGTTGCGGGAGTGTCTGTCGCATGGGGGGCGATCGGCTCAAAACCCCCAGTAGCAGCAAAATCTGAATGAAATGGTTCGGTATCGGATGGAACAGCAGGGTGCGGTTGGTGCTGATGGGCTCGAAGATCAGCTTCTGACATGGCTTTTTATCCCAATACTCACAGGGTCTCAGATACAGTCTATCCTTAGAGATTCTACAGAAGGAAGCCCCTAATTGACACTCTTCGGGCTAAAGCCACGGAGATTCTTAAGACTTAAGTCTTAAATGCGCTGTCAAATCGCATCTACACGCTCGAAACAACTACTGGCACCAGAAGTATTGCTGTTGCGCTTACTTTTGTTTTTAGATTGCTTTCTGATTCCATCAATAATCCAGTTAGGTACGCTCAACGACTCACTATTACGTGTTTGGACAGGCTCGGCATTGCCGAGTAGCGATCCAACCCAGGAGTTTCACCTTATGAAATCGTTTCAACACGTAGATGGTTGTTCTTACTTGCCTGTCTAAATTCTAAACTTTAGCTTAGAATTTATTAGATATTTTAACAAAGTTTTATAATTAAAGCCGTCCTAGAAAGACGGGGCTTCAAACCCAATTTTTTGGTGATAGTTTTGGCATTTTTCCGGTTTTTTGGGACAATAACCTCTGAATCGAGTTGCGCCATCGAACTACAACTCGAACTCAAATTAAAACGTAAGATGCGCCTGTAAGTTTTTCGCCCAGAGTCCTATCAAAATAATTTTTCCCGATCTCTAACGCACTGTTGCGGCATCCGGGCGATCGCTACGCCTCTAATCGCTGATTCATTGGACAAAAGTGGAAAACGCATACATATACCCATCGTTGCGGTGGATTGATTTACAGTATTTATGACGCACTGGGCTAACCTTGCCGAGTGGCGTTCTCATTTCAAAAACTCCGCTTTCTCTAACCGTCAGCCTGCCGACGTGAGTGCCTGCAAACTTCCCAGAGGGAAGAATCGCACTTACCATGTCACCTGTCCCAAACCCAAAAAACGTTTTGCACCGTGTTCTGTGCTTGACAGGAAATCCGTATTTATTGGTTGTACACATTTGACGGCTGCCCCATCCTTTAGCTGCAATTAACAACGGTTGCTTCGTGAAAACTTGCAGCACTTCTACGTTTCCTACACAAGCTGCATCCAGCCAATGAGTTTTAGGTAGTCCTAAACGAGTGCGGTTGTACTTTGTTCTACCTCCTGTTGAAACTTCTATTGGCAATCCTGTTTGTTTAAGTTGTTGGAACAATGCCCAGCGAGTTGAATTCACAGCAGTTGCATCTTTCAAAGGTTGTGAGGCCTGTTTCAAAATACGGGACAGGATGTCAGGCTTTTTGGACAAGAAATCCCGAATATCTTGATTGCCTTTGGCTTGGTTGCACCCACGGCAGGCTAGGGTAAGATTGGAAACGCGATCGCTTCCCCCTTTTGATTTTGGGTGGATATGTTCTACCTCAAAAGGTACCCTTTCAACACCGCAATAGGCACATTTTCTCCCCCACTTCGCTAACAAGTATTCTCTGACCTCATAACCCGCAAGTTCCCCTTGCTGATACTCCTTGCCGGATATTTCAGGATTCTGCATTGCGAGTAGGTCAAACAAAACTAACTCTTGGGACATACCTGTGATTGGGACATATCGACGGATGCGGTTGACCCAAGTCACGATGTTTTTCACCCTGGATTCTAAGCTTGGTGGCAACCATCCATGCGCTCTTGTGCGGTTAAGAAAACGTGGTTTGCGGTAACGAGTTTTGCGGTTACGACGATTGCGACGAATGGTGCGACGTGACTCTAAGTCATCTTTAATTTGTTGCCAGCGATGGGTCAACTCAGCACCCCAGATAACTTTATCGCCCTGTACTAAAGCCAACCCAGTAGTTTTAGAACCTGGGTCAATTTTTAATTGAGTGGGTTGCGTTTTTGGGTGATCAACCGCATATTTCAAAATAATTGTGAACGGGTAACGGAGATACACAGCAGCTTGGGCTAGTTTTAACAATCGTCTTGCTTGTCCTGCTGCTACTGGCTCAAGTGGTTGTTTGTTGGTGTCTAAAACTAATACAAAGTTAGACATTTTGTCCTCTGATTGCTCAGGTTATGTTTTCCTCGCCAATGTTTTGATGGCTTGTTGGGTTAGAGACACTGACTTAACCAAATACATCTGTTTAATCTCTAACGACAGAGCTACAAGCTGGAAAGCACATGTAGGTGTCATCACCCTCAAAACGTAGTATTCAAGATACTTAGGCTGGCTATTTGTCCAGTGTATGAACTAGCTGTCTAGTCTTGTCCACTGTTTGGTGAATAGCCTAAGCTTTAACAACTGCACAATGTTTGTCAATGATTGCTGGAACTTCTGCCGGTGCAATGCGGCTGTAGCGAGTTTTGTCCGGCATCACCACTATATTTGGGCCTGCTTTACACTGTTTGAGACATCCGGTTCCCTGTACTGTCACTTTGTCTTCTAAACCGCGCGCATTCAAAGCATTTTCTAAAGCTTTACAGACTCCTCCAGCGCCCCGCTTCTGGCAGTCTGATTTTTGACATACTAATATTTTGGTTTGGGTTTTTGCCGGAGCTTTTACAGTTTGAGCTGCTGTGGGAGAGGTTACTTGGGTTTTGCCGATCGCGCGATCGTCCGATGTCAATACCCCAATAGGCCCATTAGTGGAGTCAAGGTGTTCGTGCGATCGATCATTTTGACCTTGAGCCAGCTTGAGGCTACGAGCTTTAAGTTTTATTTTACCGTTTTTCAAATTGAGTTCTTTCTCACCTACAACTTGAACTCTCAACCCCGGTGTCAAAATAGGCGACAGAAATGACCGCAATTCCTTGCAAAGTTTAACAAGATATTCTACTCCGCGATCGCTACTAATTCGCAAATATTTAAGTTTGCAGCCATCTTCAACCATCAGGCCGAGGATTTCTCCCTCTAAACTGAATTCGGAAACTTGCTTGCCAGACTTATACATTGTTATAACTCCTTTAAATCCGTTACATCCGTTACATCTTCTACATTGCTCGTTGCCGAACTTCCTTCTACCTTTAGCCCCTTTGCCAGCAGTATTCCAGCCACTGCACCAGTTCGTACCGAGGGGCACTGACTTGCCTCAACACGCTCATTAACTGAGCCGCTTGTTTAACAGTGTTGACTTTTGCCCGCAAAGGTTGGTCAACCGCACACCAGCAGGGAATTTCTAGCTCTTGCAAGCGTTTGTAAACTTGCCACCTATCTAGCCAACTAACTTGCACAATGTCACAAACTTCTAATTCTGGATCTGCTGGATTCATTTTTTAACAACAGTAATAATTTGCATTAATTTTTACCCTGACTGGTAGCGGGTAGAAGTTAAAAGCCAGATTTCAGCAGAACATCAAAGATGATCAAAAGCCCTTCCTGAAAAATTCTGCCTTTTGCCTTCTGCCTTCTGCCTTCAGAAGGTTCGCCCCACTTTCAGGAAGCGTTCAGAACGAGGATCTTGTTCAAGCATAACCCAACTGCTAATAATTCTCAATAGGTTTACAAAAAAAAATTCCTACTCTATAAAATCTTCTACTATTGAGGCAGACTCTGCTTGACTGGTAAATTTACGGTGCTAGACTGACTCTATTGGCAACAAAACTGCCTATTGAGAGGAGAACACACATGGCTGAGACTCAGAGTGCATTAAGACCGTTTGGCCACATAGCCGAAAACCCAGTTCTACTGGAACATTCAGTCACAGCACCGATTTGTGAAGGAATGAACGCGCTGCTGGCCAGTTTTCAGGCTCTATACCTGCAATATCAAAAACATCATTTTGTGGTGGAAGGGGCAGAATTCTACTCCTTGCACAAATTCTTTGAAGAAAGCTACGGAGAAGCTCAAGATAGCGTCCACGAGTTGGGCGAACGGTTAAACGGGTTGGGCGGCATACCAGCAGCTAGCTTTAGCAAGTTAGCTGAGTTGTGCTGTTTCGAGCCTGAAGCCGACGGCGTATATTCCTGCCGCCAAATGCTCGAACACGATTTAATTGCGGAGCAAGCTATCCTTGGTTTGCTGCGCCGTCAAGCAGGACAAGCAGAAAGTTTGGGCGATCGAGCTACGCGCTACCTCTACGAAAAAATCCTGCTAAAAACAGAAGAGCGAGCTTATCACATTTCCCACTTCCTCGCCCCCGATACCTTAGTGCAATTGAACTTGAACTAACAATTCTTCTTCTTCCTTAGCACACGTGGCACAGGCGTCTCGCCTGTGAATTTTGACAGTTCGTTATCTTAGATCAAAAAAAAAGCGAGCAGTTTGGAGACTGCCCGCTTTTTTATACAAAGTGCGCTTATCCGCAGGGAATTAAGGCGCTAAAGCATTGCCGCGCAACAAGCTACCAATGGTTTTGGCAGTAATCTTCATCTGAATGAAAGGATTAGCGGGTACTACTGTTTTATACAAGTAGCTATCGAATGTGAGCTTCTGCACATCGCGATCGGCACACATTTCCACAAAAGCTTCGCGGGTAGCGTCGGAACGGTAGAACACGCGCTGCAAAATGTCAAGCACTTTGTAAGTAATGCCGTAGGCTTTATCCCACCGCTTCAGGTAAATCTTAATTTCCTCTTCAGTCGGAATGCGCGCGCCTTTATTGGAAATCTCCACAATAGTTTCGGCGCACATCCGGCCAGACTTGGCGGCAAAATAGATACCTTCGCCAGAAGACTTGGTAACGTAACCTGCAGCATCGCCTACGAGAGCAACTCGGCCGACAACCCGGCGGGGACGCGGATGTTCCGGGATGGGGTGAGCTTCCACTTTAATAATCTCACCGCCCATCAGTTTTTTGGCAGCGCGGGCGCGGATGCCTGCTTGCAGCTTTTTGATACTGGCTTGATTGACTTTCATCGTGCCGGTGCCGACGGCTACGTGGTCGTATTTGGGGAACACCCAAGCGTAGAAGTCGGTAGATACGTCATCGCCGACGTACATTTCGGCTAAGTCGTGGTAGTAAGCCATTTTATCTTCCGGCAGGCGGATGCGTTCTTGGAAGGCGATCGCATAATTGTAATCACCAGCGTCGATCGCCTTTGCTACGCGGGAGTTGGCGCCGTCAGCCCCAATTACCAAATCCACTTTCAGAGTTTTCTGAATTCCCATTGCGCTGCCGTCGGAGTGGTCGGCATAGTGGAGAGTGTAGGGGTCTGTATTGTTGCCGGGAATTTCTAATTTGTGAACGGTGCCGTTAATTAGTTTTGCACCCAAGGAAGCGGCCCGATCGCGCATGAAGCCATCGAGAACTTCGCGGCGGCACATACCGATGTATTCGTGGGCGTTTTCAATATTGATGTCCACCTCGACGTTGGAGGGGGAGATCATTTTCATTTTTCTGACTTGGCGGTCAATAATACTTTGCGGCAAGTCAAATTCGCTGACCATGCACAGGGGAATCGCCCCACCGCAGGGTTTGGCGTTGTCTAATTTACGCTCGAATAGGTATGTTTCGATGCCTGCTTTTACCAATGTTTCGGCGGCGGAAGAACCCGCAGGGCCTGAACCTACTACTGCAACCCTTAGTGTCAAAGCTTTTCTCTCCAGTTTTTTTCTATAGGCATTACTCAGGTGTGATGGTATCACGGAGTTTGGATGCGGTGGGGTGAAGCAGGGGAGATTTCAATGAAATGAAACAGAGCTTAACAGTTCGATACGAAAATCGGGTTTCGGGCAGTAGGTGCGATCGAATATCTTAAATCTTTCAGTGTAGATGAAGGTGGATGGACGGTGATGTGCAGTGGTGTGCGCTGGTGTGCGATCGAACATTTTGCACTATTTTCTAAGAACAGGCTGGACGGCCTGTTCCACAAAGAATGAATTTTCTGCTTGTGGGGAGTAGGGGTTGGGCTTCTAGCCCGCCCGGACATGAACAGGCTGGACGGCCTGTTCCACAAAGAATGAATTTTCTGCTTGTGGGGAGTAGGGGTTGGGCATCTTGCCCGCCCGGACATGAACAAGCTTCCCTAGCCTGTTCCACAACAGATAAATTTTCTGCTTGTGGGGAGTAGGGGTTGGGCATCTTGCCCGCCCGGAACAGATTAGAACCAGTCCAATAAGTTACATTAAAGTTACTTGCAGTTATATCTAAAATTCTTATGCTCGGTAATTTTCAACAAAGCAACCTGCGGATTGAGCTTGAAGCTTCCGAAACAGCGATTAGAGACAGCTTGTTGCGTCCGAGTCAATTGCAGCAGTGGCTGTGGCCGCAGCAGTTGTCTAGCGGTTTGCCGGAAGAATTTGCTCAAGGTTTGACCTTTACAAGTTGGCTGGGCCCCGTGGCAGTTCAGCATCACGTTGATATTGTTGAGCACAATTGTCTGCGGCTGTTATTGAGTCAGGGAATTGACGGATTTCACGAGTGGTATTGGGGCGACGGTTGGGTGCAGTCTCGCTTGGAGGGAGTGTCGCTGCTGCCGCTGAATTTGGGGCAAACTGCTAGTTTACTTCGGCTGCGGGAGTTTGTAGCCGGGAAGGGTAAGCGGAAGTAGATCAATGACTCTCCAAAATCATGAGAACAAAGTCTGGTAGTCCTGCATACCAACGAAAAATCCTAAACATTTTTAGGGGTAAAGAAACTTTGTAATCATGGATAAAATACCAGAAGATACTCACATGATTGGATATCTTTATAGATAGATGAAAACAAAGTCTTTCTTACCAAACGAGATATCCTTTGCTGAAGGGTGTTATTGAATCTTTCCATATCAGAAGTTTTGCCAGTATCTTCCCCCAGAGATTTGTGTCGCTGGGGATTTTTTTTTGAGCCTGCCCAAAAATCTGTATAATAGACGGCACATTGTCTGTAAACTACTGGGAGGGAATCCCAAAAACCTTTAGCACCCATTTCAACTCGACTTCCTATATACACCCCTAGAATTTCTTTGCTTAAGGCATCAATTGGCCCGCTCTTTCCAGTGCTTGTTCCCCTTATTGCCTAAAAACGACTACATTTCATCACATTGGATCGTTAGCTTGCCTGGTTTTTTTGACTTTACTTGAACTTTCCGGGGGACTCATGCTAATTGTTGAAAAACAAGTATTGGAACCAGCGGGGGGACACCCTCGTGAATTTGACAATCGCGACTCAAGATATTTTTTCTAATAAAAGCTGACCTCTCAATTTTTTTGTTTCTTCTGAAATCCTTTGATGTCTGGGGTTTTAAACAAACTGCCTGTGACAATATATACATTCAAAATTTTGCTTAGCGCTGGGGGTGGGACAATTTTTAACGATGTTTGGATAACAAAAACGGTGACAATTCATGGAGTTGAGAATTAACAAGGCTTAGGTACGTCGCATAATAACTTCTTACCCTTACTATGCCAGACCACCTGAAAGCCACTTCGCTGCCGAAAAACTAAGAGTGTGTTATAAAAACATAATTTGTTCCTTTCTAAAGCGCTATTCTCGATACAACGAACCCGGTGTGTTTTGACTTCGCGTTAATTATTACAAGAAAAATAAATATGCTCTCCATTCCAGGCATTGCCGTCCAGAAGCTGCTTTACGAAAGTGCCAATTCTCTAGTTTACCGGGCGATTCGGGAAGCCGATCGCCAACCGCTCATCCTCAAACTTCTCAAAGAGAGCTACCCGACACCTCAAGAATTGCTACGCTACCGCACCGAATACCGTATCACCCGAGAGCTGAAAGAGGCGGGAGTCGTGCAAGTTTATGACTTGCAAAAATACCAAAACAGCCTGGTGATTTTTGTGGAGGACTTTGGCGGGGAATCCTTGAAAATATGGATGCTGCAGCGAAAGTTTAGCCTCAAGGAATTTCTGCAAATTGCGATCGCTGCCACTGAAACTTTAAGGAAAATTCATAGCGCCAATATTATCCACAAAGATATTAACCCTTCTAATATAGTATTCAATCCCGCGACCGGACAGCTCAAAATAATCGACTTTGGTATTTCCACTCAGCTAACGCGAGAAATGCCAACCCTGAAAAATCCCAACATTTTAGAAGGAACCCTCGCTTACATCTCGCCGGAACAAACTGGTAGGATGAATCGCTCTATCGATTACCGCACTGACTTTTACTCCCTCGGCGTCACCTTCTACGAATTGCTGACAGGAAAACTCCCTTTTGAAACAGAAGACGCTTTAGAGCTAGTTCACTGCCACATTGCCAGACAGCCAGTTCCACCGCACGAAATCGAGCCAGAAATTCCCCTAATTGTCTCGCAAATTGTCAGCAAGCTGATGGCAAAAAATGCGGAAAATCGGTATCAAACTGCATTGGGTCTTAAGCAGGACTTAGAAATGTGTCTCGTTCAATTACAAGAAACCGATAGCATAGAAGAATTTGACTTGGGAACACTGGATCTTACAGACCATTTCCTGATTCCCGAAAAGTTATACGGCAGAGAAACTGAAGTTGATAATTTATTAAAAGCCTTTGAAAGAGTTCGTAATGCTAGTGCCGAAATGATGCTAGTAGCTGGCTTTTCTGGGATTGGTAAAACCGCAGTAGTGAACGAAGTTCACAAGCCGATCGCCCGACAGCGTGGCTATTTTATCAAAGGCAAATACGACCAATTTCAACGCAATATTCCCTTTAGTGTATTTGTGCAAGCATTTCGCGAATTGATGGGACAATTATTATCAGAAAGTGACGCTCAGTTACACAGATGGAAAACCATGATTCTCACCGCAGTAGGCGAGAGTGGGCAAGTCTTGATTGACGTAATTCCTGAATTAGAACACATCATTGGCGCTCAACCTCCTGCACTAGAATTGTCCGGGAGTGCCGCCCAAAATCGCTTCAATCTGCTGATGCAGAAATTTGTGCAAGTATTTACCCAAGCAGAACATCCCTTAGTGATGTTTTTGGACGATTTGCAGTGGGCAGATTCCGCATCTTTGAAGTTATTACAACTATTGATGGAAGATACGGGGCATCTGTTAGTATTGGGTGCTTATCGGGATAATGAGGTATCACCGGCTCATCCGTTTATGTTGACTGTGGATGAGATTGTGAAGTCTGGGGCAGTGGTGAATACGATTACCCTGCAACCGTTGAGTTTAGCAGATCTAAATCAGTTGGTAGCAGATACGCTGATTTGCGATTTATCTTTAGCCGGGCCCCTGACAGAATTGGTTTATCAAAAAACTCAAGGAAATCCATTTTTCTCGACTCAATTCCTCAAAGCGTTGCATGAAGATGGTCAAATTATTTTTAACCCTCCTCAATCCCCCACCCCCCTTTCATCCCCCCTTACCAAGGGGGGACAGAGGGGGGTACAAGGGGGGTGGCAGTGCGATATTAATCAAGTTAAATTTGCCGACGCCTCGGATGTGGTGGAGTTTATGGCGGCGCAATTGCAAAAGTTGCCTGCCGAAACTCAGGATGCCCTCAAACTGGCGGCTTGCATTGGGGCGCAGTTTGATTTAGAGACATTGGCAATAGTCAGCGAAGAATTACCAGAACAAACGGAATCAACGCTGTGGAAAGCCTTGCAAGAAGGACTCATTTTAGTGCTTTCAGAAGGCTATAACTTCATTCAAGCAGATGCTCAATCCCCAAATCAGTCTGTTGCTAATCCCACTTATAAGTTTCTGCACGATCGCGTCCAGCAAGCGGCTTATTCATTGATTCCTGACGACCAAAAACAAGCCACTCATCTAAAAATTGGACAGTTACTACTACAAAGTTCTTCCGAGATAGAAACAGAAGAAAAAATATTTGATATTGTGGGGCATTTAAATCAAGGAATTGAGTTAATCAATCAATTAAGTGAACGCTCAGCCTTAGCCCTACTCAACTTAGAAGCTGGACGTAAGGCTAGAAATTCTACCGCCTACGCTGCGGCAAATATTTATCTACAAACGGGAATTGAGTTACTGACAGCAAACTGCTGGCAAAGTCAATATGAATTGGCGCTAAATCTTTATGTTGCTGCTGCTGAAATTGCCTATTTGAATGGTGACTTTGATGGTATGGAACAGATGGCAGCACTGGTTTTGCAAGAAGCTCAAACAATTTTAGATCGAGTTAAAATTTACGAAATTAAAATTGCCGCTCAGACAGCTCAGAGCAAGGTGTTAGAAACGATCGCAGTAGCAAGAGAGGCACTCTTACAATTGGGGATTGAACTCCCTGCCGAACCTGATGAAGTCAAGATTGGCAAAGCGCTACAAGCCCTTGCGGCTCTCCTCGGCGGCAGAAAGATTGAGGAATTGGTTGATCTACCTGTGATGACAAATCCACAGACTCAGGCAGCTATGCAATTGTCTGGTATGTTGTTTCCACCCATTTTCCAGGGAATGCCCGGTTTGCTGCCCCTGCTGAGCTCAACGATGGTGAGTTTATCGCTCTCCTTTGGGAATGCGCCCGCATCGACGGTGGGTTATGCGATGCACGGGATGGTGTTGTGTGCCTTTTTACAAGAGGTGGAAACGGGTTATGGCTTTGGGCAATTGGCACTTTCATTGCTGGATAGGTTGAATGTACCCGAATTAAAGTCCACAGTTCTACTTTTGTTTGGTGGCTGGATTCAGCATCGCCAAGAATCTCTTTTGGCAACGATACCGACGCTGAAAGAGGGCTATAGGTTTGGTATGGAAACCGGCGACTTTGTAGATGCTGGCTACAACATATATATTTGCTTTTATACTCATTTATTCGCTGGTGTAGAACTAGACACTTGGGAACAAGAAATAGCAGGTTACAGGGCTGTCATGGCGCAGTTGAAACAATATTCTGCTCAGATTTATTTGGATATGATTCAGCAGACGGTGCAAAACTTGAGGGAAACCCATACTCGGCCGGATTTGTTAATAGGCTCTGCCTACGATGAAACGGTGATGATTCCCAAGCACTATCAGGATAATGAATTTACGGCGATCGCCTGTGCCTGCATCTTCAAACTGCTGCTTGCTTACTGCTATGGCAATTACACGGCTGCCCTAGACCATATTTCCCAAGTCAAACAGTATTTGATGGGAGTATCTGGATCGGCTTTTGTTCCCATTTTTCATTTTTATGCTGCCCTGACGCACCTGGCACTTTTTCCCACACAGCCAGCAATTGAGCAAACTGAAATTCTTGGCTTAGTGGAAACCCATCAAAGCACGCTGCAACAGTGGGCGCAAAATGCTCCGATGAATTATCTGCATAAATGGTATTTAGTGGAAGCAGAACGCTATCGAGTTTTGGGCAATAAAGCTGAGGCGATTGAAATGTACGATCGCGCAATTTCGGGAGCCAAAGAAAACAAATATGTTAATGACGAAGCCCTGGCCAACGAACTAGCAGCCAAATTCTACTCGGAATGGGGCAAAACAAAAGTTGCTCAAGCCTACATATTTGAGGCGTATTATTGTTATGTTGAATGGGGAGCCACTGCTAAGGTAACGGATTTAGAAACGCGATATCCTCACTTATTCGCGGTAACTCAACCGGGAAGGAAAAACACTCAAACTACCGTAGCAATGACAACGACTGGTTCGGGAAATCACCTAGATATTGCCGCAGTCATGAAGGCTTCTCAGGCGATTTCTGGAGAAATTATGCTAGATAAGCTACTGTCTAGCTTGATGAAAATTTTGATGGAAAATGCAGGGGCGCAACGAGGCTATCTAATTTTGTTAAGCCAGGGACAACTGTTCATTGAAGCTGAAGGAACCATCAATGACGAACTCGTCACCGTGTTGCAGTCAATCCCCGTTGAAACCTGTCAAGAACTTTCCTCCGCAATTGTCAATTATGTGAGTCGCACTCAAGAAAGCGTGGTACTAGATGATGCTGCGCGATCGGGACAATTTACCAACGACGCCCACATCCGAAAGCATCAGCCCAAATCAATTTTATGTGTGCCACTGATTAACCAATCTCAAATTATTAGTATTGTTTACTTAGAAAATAATCTAACAGCGGGAGCTTTTACCCCTGAAAGAGTGGAACTATTAAAAGTATTATCTGGACAAGCAGCTATCTCGATTCAAAATTCTAAGCTTTATACAGAAGTACGCGAAAATGAAAGCAGGCTGGCTCAACTCAACAAAGCTTATGAGCGATTTATTCCCCATCAATTCCTCCAGTTTTTAAAGAAATCAAGCATTATTGATGTGGAATTGGGCGACCAAGTGCAGTTAGAAATGTCGGTGTTGTTTTCCGACATTCGC
>NZ_JAUBUB010000012.1:73567-83333 GCF_036705265.1 Microcoleus sp. B4-C2 | reverse complement strand
TTTTAGTAGGCATTGACTTGATCGGAAAATTATCATATTATACCATACAATATGCGTTTTAGATGCTGAACAGCTTATCTCTTACTAGCAATTGTGAGAGTCGAGAGGATAGCACGAGTTAGTTTTCTTTGTGCCAATACTCCGCCAACATTACGCATGGAGCAACCAAGCGTGTCACCACGAGTCAGTAGAAATCTAAAGACCAATTCCTCCACAAAATTTGTGCCGGCTGGCTCAAGAAAATTCCTAATTAGACCATTGATAGCTTCACTTTTATCCTTTGGCATCAAATGAGCAAGAGACTTGTCAGATAATCCTGCAGCAGTCAACAATCCCATTTCAATGCCCTTAACATTTAACAAATCAGCAGGACTCGCAGCTTGACCCGCAGCTTCTTGAAGTGCTCTTGCTTGGGCGACATAAGGGGTAGCGCGTCGATTTTTTTCAAGGGCAAGTGCCACAAAACCCGCACGAGTATCTTCATAGGTTGTGACAAGATCGTCACTGGATTGAAGGTGGTTACGATAAGCACACATAGGTATCCAGTTATTGTTTTTTCCATACATAAACGCACTTCCTCAAAGGAGCGCGTCCATAGTTTCCCATCTGTTGACTACTATTCCCCTTATCACCTGGTAAAACGAGAATATTTTCCGTAATAAAGCCGAGTTTTTCAGCGAAATCAGAAAGAATCAGGTCCACTGAAATACTTATACCTGCGTAGCGCACATTGTCATTAACCATAAACAAAAATGCCCCTGGTTTAAGGATACGAAAGCTTTCTTGTATTACGCAAGCCATTTCATAGAAATATCCTCTTACCATTCTTGGTATACCATTGTTGTTCAATATACCCTGTGACTTTTGGCTGTCCAAATATCTTAAGATAGCCTGCAAGAGAGTTTGCGAATTAGCAATACTTAAAGCTCCTTCCCAAGCCGGATTGATAGCCAATAAATCTTTGGGGTGATTCTCAACCGTACAACTTAGCATTTCCTGACGCAGATTAATTAATTCCTTTTCAGAAATTCCTAGTAAAGCTAGCTCTAGTGCATAGGTGCGAGTATAGTCATATCGATTGCAGTAGGGTGGAGATGTGATGATTGCATCGTAGGTAGAGTCCGGCAAATCGGGCATTATCTTCAGACAAGAACCTTGATGCAAATTAATTTTGCCTTGTTGATGATTCTGAGTTTGAAAAAGCTCAAGTTGTTGTGTAGGAGGTTCTAAGTCGTTAACAAGTTCATTAAATTTTTGGGTAATAGCTTGACTGAACTCAAGAACCTCACCTTTATTGAAGGACTTCTTTGACGTGCCATGACCCGAACGGTAATCCCAACGAAGATACTGTCCATCTTTGCGTGTATAGCTTACGGATTCTAAAACACACAGTAAAGTCAAGACTAAAACTGATTGAACCTTGGTATTTTCTTGATAACAAGCTCCAAGATATTGCTCAATTTCTATTTTATTTTCTTCGGAGTAAGCCCCTTTAGTAATTCTCAATTCTGGCAGAGTGACAGGGTTTTCAAATTTTTTCCATATTTGCAAATTAAACCATGTCTTTAGCCGCTGAAAATCATCAATAGTGAAGGCAGTGTCTAAAAGAATTTTGGTATTAATTATATGTTGACCAATAGGTAATAATTCAATGCCCTCACCATCTATTCCCAAGTCGCTAGCAGCAAATAAAGCAGTTCCACTACCTGTAAAAGGATCTAAAATCTTGCCTTGAATGACTTGATATTTTTGGAATAAGAACTCTACCAGAGAAGCGGAGAAAGCTTCCTTATACTTGTACCACCTATAAATGGGTCTAGTTTTGTTAGCCTGAAAACTAACCAAAAGTCTGGTAAGCGAGGGCTGGACTACAAACTTGTCTTGAAAGCGATCGTGTAATTGCCTGTCAAGGTTATCAATCTCTCCCAGAAAGTCACTTTCCACTTCAGGGGCGATGTTGGAGATGCTTGATATATTTACCATGACTACAAATTATTAAATAACTAACTGTCGATCGTAGTATACCAGTATCTCTAATCCAAGAACGGGTAGATGTCGCTACCCTTGTAAATTCTATCTGACGAACCCCAAAATTAACAGCTTCAGAAATTCGCCCATCTTGCTGATCCCCAATTTTATCCTTGCTTTTCCCGGCTGTAATTGTCCAAAATAACCAAAACACCGTTAATTTTTGTCGGTTCGATCGCACTTGCGATCGAGTTAACCCACAGATTGATATTCTGCGGTTCCCCTTGCAAAGGCAATCTTGACGCGATCGCAGTAATATTGTTCTCATTTGAGTGGTAGACGGATTGTAAATGTACTGCCTTTTCCTAACTCACTCTGGACTTGAATGCTGCCTTGATGAGCCACTGCGATCGCACTTGCAATCGATAGCCCTAATCCAGCACCACCCGTGGCTCTAGAACGATCGCTCTGCACTCGGTAGAAACGATCAAAAATTCGCGTTTGTTCGGCTGGGTTGATACCAACACCTGTATCTTGAACTTGAATTATGGCTTCCTTGTCGGTGCAATCGAGGATGGCAAGGATTAGCCCTCCTGCGGGAGTGTAGTTAATAGCGTTGGTAATTAAGTTCGTCACCATCCCGTAAAGTTGGGCTTCATCCCCAAGAATTACAACGGCTCGCGAAGCACGAATTTCTAACTTCAATTCCACCTCAGCCACCATTGCTAAACCTGCAAGTTCTTCTACTAAATCGCCGATCAGATAGTTCAAACAGCAATGCTGCAAATTAGTCGAAATCTGTTGTTGCTCAAGTCTACAAATAAACAATAAATCTTTCACTAACCTAGAAAGGCGGATGTTTTGTCGTTCGATAATATCCAGGTTTTGACTAACCTCCGGTAAATCTTCAGCCAGACGAGTATCCTCAACAGTAGCCTGAATGACAGCCAGAGGCGTTCGCAATTCATGAGCGGCATCGGAGGTGAATTGTTGCATCTGGTGATAGGACTGATAAATTGGTCGCATCGCTAATCCAGATAACCACCAACTAGCTCCTCCCACTAGCAGCATGACCAAGGGTAAGCCTAAAAAGAGCAACAATCGCAAAGTGCTCAGATAACCATCCCATTCTTTGAGCGATCGCCCAATTTGCAAATAACCCCAAAACAAACCGTCGTTTGTTCGCAGCAATACAGAAATTTGATAGAAGCGATCGCCATTAGAAAGATGCAGAATTTGCCAAAACTCATTTGGTGCAAAGTTTTCTAATACATCCGGCTGCTCTCCAACCTTCCCTAATATTTCCCCAGATTGGCTTAAAAAGCGGAGATAATATCCCTCCTGCTGAAACACCCTAGCAGTATGTCGCGCCCCGTCATTGCCTGAAGAGTAACAGTTTTCATTCCACAGACACAAACCGGGCAAAATAGTTTTCAAGCTGGATGAAAGCTGTCCCGGTTGTTGTAATTGTGGTTCGATAGTGTCATGCAGCGTTCCGGCTAAAGATTGTAGTTTTTGCTGAAGAATGTATCGCTGCGTGTGAAACACAACCTGATAGACTGCAACACCGCATATACCTAACAAAAACCCCAGGACGATCGCATACCAACCCGCAAGTTGCCAGCGGGTGCGGTTAAATAGTTTGTTGGAGTGCATATTACTTGTTCAAGCGATACCCGAATCCATGAACCGTTTCAATCATCCCGTCACAGCCATAATCGGCCAGCTTGCGGCGCAACAGACGAATTCTAGCAGCAACTACATTGCTCATCGGGTCAGTATCCACATCCCACAGCCGAGTCAAAAGTCGATCGCGCGTGAGGATTTGGTTCGGATGCTGCATGAAATATTCCAGTAACCGAAACTCATTAGCCGTCAGAGGAATCACCGTTAGCTGTCCTCCGTCATCCGTAGTGGAGATGATGGATTTAGTATAGTCAAGCCGCAATCGCCCCGCCTCAAGTTGGGCAGGATTGAAATATGGCGACTGATCCGGCGACAAACTCCGTCCCCGTCGCTGAAGAGCTCGCAACCGAGCTAACAACTCCGCTTTCACAAACGGTTTCATCAGATAGTCATCAGCCCCAGCATCCAGCCCAGCCACCATATCCTCCGTGCGATCTTTTGCCGTCAACATCAAAACGGGTAAAGGATTATTCTGCCGGCGCAAACGTTGGCACAGTTCCAGCCCAGAAGTTCCCGGTAGCAACCAGTCAAAAATGGCGATCGTGTACTCTGTCCATTGGTTTTCCAGATAGTTCCAAGCAGTTGTGCCATCCTGTACCCAATCTACCAGATACTTTTCTCGGCTCAAGGTGCGTTGCACAATGGCACCTAAATCGGGTTCGTCTTCCGCCAGCAGAATTCTCATTTTATCGCTATCTCGTCCGATACTTTTTTGCTAACAAACATATACGAATTCTCGAAATTTATCCAACATTTTGGATCGGAATTATTTAACCGCAGAGAGCGCAGAGAACACAGAGAGAATAGAGAGATGAATACAGGACGATGTTACCGGATTTGATATCATATTGTTTCCGGTTGCATCGGTATTGTTTAAACAGTTAACTGTTAACTGTTAACTGTTATTAGCCTACTTCTTTGGTTGGTGTCTGCTCAATGCCATAGTTTCTCAACTCGGTTGTTTCCATCACCCGTTTAGGCATCAGAAACTTCCCAAATCGAGCATACAATGCAGGTAGAACCAGTAGGGTGAGAGCAGTTGAGGTAAAGAGTCCGCCGAGGACAACGATCGCCAACGGCTGCAACAATTCCTTACCAGCCCCACCGCTTAACACCAAGGGAATCATCCCCAATGCCGAGGTGAGTGCTGTCATCAGAATCGCCAGCAACCGTTCCATTGACCCTTCCACAATGACTTTGGGAAGTGGCATTCCTTGTGCCAGTTTGGTGTTGTAGTTGTCTACGAGTAGCAATCCATTGCGCGTCGCTACGCCAAACAGCGTCACAAATCCCACCATTGAGGGAACAGAAAGAACTCCGCCCGTTAGCAGCACGGAGATGACACCGCCAACCAGTGCTAATGGTAAATTGACCATCACCATCAGCATCGCAGGAACGGATTTTACGGTGAAGTACATCAATACCGCGATCGCCAGCACCGCTAATATTCCGAAAATTAGGAAGTTTTGAGCAGCCCGTTGTTCCGACTCATACTGTCCGCCGTACTGAATATAGTAGCCTTGGGGCAGTTGCACTGATTGCTTAACCTTGGCGCGAATGTCACCGACGACCGACGCAACATCGCGTCCCTGTACGTTGGCTGACACTACAATTAAACGCGAGACGTTTTCCCGGTTAATCGTGTTCGGGCCATTGCCAAACTCAACCTTTGCCACTTGCGAAAGCGGGATAATTTGACCTGTTGGGGCATTAATTTGGAGGTTGCGAATCGTGTTGAGATTGCGACGGGCTGATTCGTTGACCCAAACCAACACATCTACCAACTGTTGACCATCCGGCACCTGACCAACCACGCGACCATTTAGGGCTGTTTCGGTGAAATCGGACAATTGGGCGATCGTCAACCCGTAGCGGGCGGCTGCATCTCGGTTAAATTGAATTTGTACCTGACGGATGGGAATTTGGGGCTCAAGCTGAAGGTCTACCAATCCCTTCACGCCTTTCATTGTCGTTTCGATTTGTTCTCCAATGCGGCGTAGTTCTTGCAGGTCGTTGCCGAATACTTTAATGGCGATCGCACTCCTGACCCCCGACAACACTTCATCCATCCTGTGACTGATAAATCCACCGACATTGGTGGCAACTCCCGGAAACTGACCCAATGCCTCCCGCAAGGCTTCAATCGAGGCAGGACGGTTTTGCATCGCAGCTTCACTCAGTTCCACGTCCAAGTGTGCCAAGTTCACCGATGCCGCATCCGGGTCGCCCGGAGCACGCCCCGATCGCAGTTGTACTGATTCAAATCGGGGGTCATCCTTAAGGGCGGTTTGAATCGCTAAGCCAACGCGATTGGTTGCTTCGAGTGAGGAACCCGGATAAAGGGCGATCGCATTCATGAGCGATCGTTCCTGGAACGTAGGCAGAAAATCCCGTCCTAACGTCGGCACAATCAGCATGGCCGCTACCATTGAGGCTGTTGCCAGTCCTAAAATTAAGGTAGAGCGACGCATCGCCATTCGCAGCAACGGATCGTAGAGTTGTTTAGACCATCGGGCTAGGAAGGGTTCTGTCGTCTGCATCCGGCTGTGGGGCAGCAGAATGGCACACAATGCAGGGGAGATTACTAGGGATTCCAGGCTGGAGATGATGACCACCACCAGATAGGCAATGCCCATGGGGGTGAAGATCCGCCCTTCCACCCCAGAGAGTGTGAAAATCGGTGAAAAGACAATAATGCCAATTAACGTGGCTCCAATCAGTGACTCGCGCACTTCCTGAGAACCCTCAAAAATAATCTCCAGTGGTGGCTTGGGATTGGGCGAGAGGCGATTTTCCCGTAAGCGGCGGTCAGTATTTTCGCAGTAGACGATCGCATCATCCACTGCTGTCCCGATCGCCACTACCAATCCGCCGAGGGTCATGGTGTTGAGTTCCAGCCCGATCCAAGAACACACTAACAGCGAGAACAGTAGCGTGAGAAAGAAATCCAGCAAACAGATGGTGAGGGTGCGCCAGTTCATCAGAAAGGGAATCAGAATGGCTGCGACAACCAAACTGCCTTCGATCAAGGCCGATCGCACATTACCCACTGAAGCGTCAATGTAGGCATCTTGCCGGAAAGTGACATTCGCCTTCACATCTTTGGGTAAGCCCGGTTTAATTTCCTCCATCGCCTCGATGATGGCTTGCGTGACGGTGGGACTATCCACCAAAGGTTGCTTGTTGACCATCACGACCACAGCCCGTTTAGTATTCCAACTGGCATCGCCTCGCGGTCGTGCAGCCCCAATCTTCACCTCTGCCACGTCCTGCAGTAGAATCGCTTTTCCTTCCTGCACCTTGACGACCGCTTTTTGCAAATCTTCGATCGTCTGAATTTGCCCCTGTCCCTGAATCACTAATTCGCGATCGGGGTCAATCAACAATCCACCGGCGGTTTTGGCATTTGCCTCGTTTGCCGCCTTGACGACTTCCTGAAGGGAAACCTTCAACGCTTGGAGTTGTTCAGGATTCGCAATCACCTGAAACTGCTGCAAATCTCCGCCGTAAACCAGCACTTGCGATACGCCTGGAACTGCCAACAACCGATTGTTGACTTTGCCATCCACCAAACGTCGCACTTCCATGATCGATGTAGTGTCAGACGTGAACGCATATTGAATCACCGTTCCGATGGGGGGAGCTAGGGGCGATATCTGCGGGGTACCAACCCCTTCCGGTAGTCGGTCTTGTGCGTCCTGTAATCGCTCTGCCACCTGTTGACGAGCTTGATAGGGGTCAGTTCCCCACTTAAACACCACCCGCAATACAGAAATTCCTACGGCTGAGGAGGTACGGACGACTTCAACTCCAGGTGTTCCGTTGACCGCACTTTCTAGCGGTAATGTGATCAGCGATTCCACCGCTTCCGGCGCTAGACCGGGGGCTTCGGTTTGTACTTCTACTTGAGGGGGCGCAAAATTCGGCAAGACATCGAGGGGCATTCGACTTACAGTATGTGTACTCCAGATGGTTAGAGCGATCGCCCCGAACACCACTAACCATCGTTGAGCAATAGACCATTTGGGGATGACGTTTAACATAAAAATGAAATTTGGATAGCATTAGGCAAGCTTTTAGGAGACGGAGTAAAGAGATTTACTCCGTCGCGATCGACTGTTACCAAAAATCTTGGTTTTTGAATGTCTACTGGCCCTTGCCTTTTAACCCAAAGACGGCGAATCCACCCACCAGTAAAACTCCTGCGCCTGCTACCCACATCAAAGGTGACGATCCTTGAGCAGGCTGCGCTTCTGCTGGCGATGTAGCGGGCGATGCTTGCGTTTGGGCCTGCGATGTAGCGGGTGATGCCTGCGTTTCTGGCTGCGATGTAGCGGGTGATGCCGTTTCTGCCTGCGGTTTACCTCGCAATGCCTCCGAGTACAAAAACGTTGCCCCCTGCATCACAATCTGATTTCCCGGAAGTAAATTGCCTTCTTTAATTTCCACCACATCTCCAGAGTCGCTACCAATCTGAACTGAGATTGGTTTGTAGGTTGTTCCTTCCTGGATGTAGACGAGCTTTTGCCCATTGGCATCAATCAAACTGGTGCTGGGAACTTTGACAATACCTCCATCGGTTGTAGGGGCGATCGCCTCTGTCTTAATTCCCAATGCGGTTGCTTTACTGGCATCAACTTCGATCGGCTGCATAATCTTCGCCGCATCGCCACCTGCAAACTCGTTGTCATGCCCAACGTGCGACAGCACCGGGGCCGAAGCCGTGCACAACACTAATCCCAAAACAAAACTAGATCCGTAACGGACGATCGATAATGAACTTGAATTTAAAGATTTCGATAGCATAAAAATTTCCTCCTCACATTTAGCAAACGGGTGTGATGAAAACAGCCACTCCTCTCAAGAGCAATCTATGCGTTACTTCAGAGTTGTGAACCTTCTCCCGCTAGGATGTCAGGGGGAAATAAAAATTTGATGAAAATTTGAGGCGAAGTCTAAAATTAGAGACCTCTATACAATTGCTCACTAACATGAGGTGAAAAGAGGGCATAGGAAGCGCCCACACCTCACTTCTTTGAGAAACGCTCTATTCCCAAAAGATTACAGCCAGATTATTCCGAAATAAATCTAACAGCAACCACCGCCGTTATAATGCCAAGTCGAATCAGTAATCAACACCTTATCCGGCATTAATCCCCCCAACTTCCCAGCAGTTTTATCGCACACCGCCGCCGGAACTCCCCGCTGCAAAACGTGGCCTGCCCCGTCATCAAACAGCTCTTCAGACCCAGTATAAATCGCCGTCTTGCCAGTGAAAATGCAAGCTCCGTCATCGGGTACATCCACTTTGAAAGACACCGAATCTAGGCTTTCTAACAGCAAATCCGCATCCAATTGATAATTGTGTTTGTCCAGCAATCGGTAAGGACGGCGCGCCCGCACTTCTACTTGCCCAAAACCAACGTCTACAAGGTGTTGTACGTATTCTGCGTATGTCAAAGCGCCGGACAAACACAAGGCCCGCAAGCGTTGGTCTTCCTTCAAATGCTGGGGAATGGGTCGAGTTGCGATCGGATCGCTCATCAACAATCTGCCACCGGGTTTTAATACCCGATAAGTCTCTTTTAATGCTTTAGCTAAATCCGCTGGTTCAAAGATATTAAACAAGCAGTTTTGGGCGACAACATCTACAGAAGCATCCGGCACCGGCAAGGCAAAAGCATCGCCTTCACAAATTTCCACAAAACTCGGATCGAACCAATCATTTTCGTGGGCGGCTATTTGCAAGTTTCGTGCAGCCGCATCTCGCATTGCTGGAACCGGATCGACGGCAATAACCGCTCCTTTGTGTCTAGAAAAATATGCAAATTGTAGTGCTTCCAAGCCGCCGCCTACACCTACATAAAGCACGAAGGGATTGCCGACGAGTTCGGCGGCGTGAACGGTTGTGCCGCAGCCGTAATTCATTTCTTGCATTTGTTCGGGAATTTTTAATCCTGGCAATTGCAAGGGGCTGCTTTGGACGCAGCAAAGTCCGATTTGGGGTGTTTCGGCAACATCGCTGTAGAATTTGGCTGCTGTTTCGAGGTAGGTCATTTTTTAGTGTCCTAATTTTTGATTTTTGACCGCAGATTGATCACGGGCGGGACGC